>JAFAUE010000141.1 GCA_019243475.1 Acidobacteriota bacterium
GGCAATAAAGGTATCCCTGCCGGATTCACGATTGCATCTTCTTACTGGTTCAATAAATACCTCGGCGCGGCATTGGAGACCGGTTCCCATTTTGGGGACATCAACACCTTCAACACGCTGACCTTTGGTCCCACCTTCCGCGTTCCCATTGAGGGAATCACGCCTTTCGGCCTGGCGACCTTCGGCATCAATCGCGAATCGCCCAATGGTTTCCAGTCGCGCACAGGTTTTGGATTCACCGGAGGCGGCGGCTTCGATCTGCAGGCGTTTAAGCGCGTTTCCATTCGCCTGATCGAAGCGGAATACGAGTACGGCCACCACAACTTCGGTCCTGGCGGCGTCCGCGACAACCTCGGCGCCGCGAAGATCAGCGGCGGCCTTGTGTTCCATTTTGGCAGCCTTGGACCACCGCCTGCTCCGCCGTCAGCTTCCTGCTCGGCGCAGCCGACGGACATCCTCGCGGGCGAGCCGGTGCAGATTACGGTTTCTCCTTCCAATTTCAATCCCAAGCGGACGCTTACCTACAACTACACCGCCACCGGTGGCAAGGTGAACGGCAACGGCCAGACGGTAAACGTGGATACGGCGGGACTCGCTGCCGGGTCGTATACCGTAACCGCCAACATCAGCGACGGCAAGAAGGGGACTGCAAGCTGCAACGCGACCTTCAACGTCAAGCAGAATCAGCCGCCCACCATCTCCTGCTCGGCCAATCCGACGACGGTGAAGCCGGGTGACACTGCTCAGATCACCTGCCAGGGTCAGAGCCCGGACAATCGTCCGCTGACCTACAAGCACGAAGCCAGCGCGGGCAACATCACGCCCAACGGGCCGAACGCCTCGTTGACTACGCAGGGCGCGCAGCCTGGACCGATCACGGTCACGAGTACGGTGACAGACGATCGCAATCTGAGCGCAAACGCGCAGACGACGGTCACTGTGGAGGCGCCGCCGCCGCCACCGCCGCCGCCGCCGCAAGCCAGCAAGATCAACCAGATCGATTTCCCGAACGTGCAGAAGCCGTGGCGCGTGGACAACACGGCGAAGGCCATCCTCGACGACGTGGCCCTCCGTCTGCAGCGTGAACCCGATTCCAGGTTGGTGATCGTTGGCTCGGTGGATCCGAGCGAGAAGCGCAAGAACCTCGACGCGGAACGCGCGGTTGATGCCAAGTTCTACTTGACGAACGATAAAGGTATCGATCCGAACCGCATCGAATGCCGCTCGGGTGGAACAGCCGGAAAGGTCGCCGAGTTCTGGATCGTGCCCGCGGGCGCGACTTACCAGGGCAGCGAGCCGGTGGTGGATGAGGCGAAGACCAAGCCGATTCCTGATCACCCGGCTCCGAAGCGCGCTCCGGCAAGAAGGGCGCCGGCAAAGAAGCCAACGACGTAACTTCTGCAGGGCAAGCAGTACGGTATTGGGCCGGGAGGAGACTCCTCCCGGCCTTTTTCTTGTAAGGCGTCTCCTGCGCGTACGCTTGCTTGTCCGCCTATCACGCACGAACTGTCATGTCCTCGACCATCACAATCTCTCGCCGCTTCTGCGGCCCGCCTGACAGCGGCAATGGCGGCTATAGCTCTGGGCTGTTGGCCTCGCATCTGCCCGGCGCTTGCCAGTGCACGCTGCGCAAGCCGATTCCGCTGGAGCGCGAGTTGCAGGTTGAAACTGAAGACGGCGCTGCGCGTCTGCTCGACGGCGCTGAGTTGGTAATTGCGGCAGAGAAGGCGCAACTCGACATTCAGGCTCGGCCGGCAGTTTCATTTCGGGAAGCCGAGGCCGCTGCAACCGCATCGCCGGCATTCACGAATCATCCATTTCCCACCTGCTTTACCTGCGGTCCGGAGAGGAAGCAGGGAGACGGACTGCGCATCTTTCCCGGGCGGCTGCCCGAGGAAAAATCAGGCGGCGATTCCATGTTTGCGGCGGCGTGGGTTCCAGACGCCTCGCTGGCGCAGTCCGGAGTAGCTGTTCGTCCAGAGTTTGTCTGGGCGGCGATGGATTGTCCTACC
>JAFAUE010000298.1 GCA_019243475.1 Acidobacteriota bacterium
GGAATCGGCTTCGCCATCGGCGAGGACCGTTTCGTGATGGCGCTTTCCGCAGCATCGGACGCAAACAGCGTCCCGTCAGCACCATCAGCTTACATTGCTCCGCTTGGTTCTCGTATGAACCTTGAGGCCGCTAAGCTCGCGCGTGAGTTGCGATCAGCCGGCATTCGCGTCGAACTCGGCGACGAGAGCTTTCGTCTGAAAAAAGCCTTCGAGACTGCGGAGAAGCTTGGCATTCAACGAGTCATCATCGTTGGGGAGAATGAAGTTGCCGCAAGGCAGTTCGCTGTAAAAGACTTGAAAAGTGGCGAGCAGATCACCGTCGGCAGAGCGGAATTAGCGGAAAAGTTTCAAAGCGGTAAACGTACCATCTGATTTATCCACTCACGATCTTCGGACGAAGACCAAATCAGGAACAATTCATCAATAGCTTGCCGAAGATCCAGATGCTGCGAAATGATCAGGACGCCAGGACTTTCAGAGCGCTTAATGAACTCGCGGAACTGCGCAGGAATCGTGCGCTGATCATGAGAGACGAGTACTCTGCGATTGGCTGCGCAAAACTCCAAGACCCGGATATCGGATTGACCAAGTAACTTCGCTGCAGCTGCCGTCTGGAAATCTATGCCGGGTTCTCGCCGCAGAACACCGGCAATGATTTTCGAATTCAGATTCTCGTCTGCCTGAAACCGCGGCCGCATCCTTAGACAGTCGTCTTTTTTGTCGCGTCAAGCTTCTGATACAGGAGAGGGTGCGCTTTCCTGGCGGCC
Organism: Acidobacteriota bacterium; assembly: GCA_019243475.1. Lineage (GTDB taxonomy): Bacteria > Acidobacteriota > Terriglobia > Terriglobales > Acidobacteriaceae > Gp1-AA112. The sequence goes on from JAFAUE010000298.1 coordinate 768, forward strand.
CGCGCAACTTCTTCTCCTATGGCGCTGGATTGCTGTAAATAGCGGTCAATCTCGCTTCGGTTAGCCAGATAGAACGTGATCCCACCATAAACTTGCTCGAGCGTGAGTGAGGGAAACGATTGCACAATCGATTCCGGGGATTCTCCTCGCAAAAATTCGCCGATAACCGATTCCAGAGACACACGACTCTTAATAAAGTAATAGCCCTCGCCGCGTTTCTCTACATAGTGCATCATTGCCGATTATAAGCGCATTGCGTTTGCCGCCTGAATCCGTCAAATCCGCGTGAGCTTTTGGTCTCGTTCTTGCGGAGGGGAACAAAGGGAATTTCTCGCGCGCTCGGGATGACAAGAGCTTTTCTAACTCGCCAGCGCTCTCACCACATCGACCGAACTCTTTAGCGCGGAGTCGAGCGCCCCGGGTTCTGAGCCTCCAGCCTCGGCCAGATCGGGACGACCGCCGCCTTTGCCGCCTACTTTCTTCGCCACTTCGGAAATGATCTTGCCCGCCTGCACACGGCCAGTGAGGTCTTTCGTCACGCCCACGATCAGCGCGACTTTCCCATCTTGAACCGAGCCCAGCACCACGACGCCCGAACCAATTTTGTTGCGCATGTTATCGACCAGCGTGCGCATCTGGTTGCGTTCGAGGTTGTCCACGCGCTGAGCGAGAACCTTGATACCGTTGGCTTCCTGCACTTGATCGGCGGCCGATGAGACGGCCGATGAAGCCGACTTCATGCGCACTTGCTCCAGCTCTTTGCGCAGGCGACGAATCTCCTCGTCCTTGCGTTCCAATTCGGTTTTGAGCGCCTGCGCCGGCGACTCGTCAATGCGTCCAATAAAACTCGAGACCACGTGCTCTAGCTGATGATCCTTTCGGAAATGGTGCAGCGCGCCTTCGCCGCTCACCGCTTCCACCCGGCGCACGCCGGAGGAGACGCTGCCTTCCCGCAAAATCTTCAGCAGACCGATTTCCCCGGTGGCCAGGGTGTGCGTTCCGCCACAGAGTTCAGTGGAGAAGTCGCCAATCTTCACCACACGCACGCGCTCACCGTACTTCTCACCGAACAGCGCCATGGCCTTGAACTCGTTGATTGCGACATCCAGCGGGACATCCTCGAAGGTTTCAACCCGTGTATTCCTGAGCACTTCGCGGTTCATCAGGTCTTCGATGTCCTGCAGCTCTTCGTCGGCAACCGAGGTGAAGTGCGAGAAGTCGAAGCGCAGATGTCCCGGTGCAACCAGCGAACCGGCCTGCTTCACGTGCTTGCCCAGCGTGTCGCGCAATGCGGCATGCAGCAGATGCGTGCCGGTGTGATTGCGCTTAGTCGCTTCGCGCACGTCGGCATGAACCACAGCCTCGACTTTTTCTCCCAAATGAATCGGCTGCCGCGCTTTCACTTTGTGCGCGCGGACGCCCTGCACCGGCATCACGCAGCCATTCACGTCGGCGATTACATTGCCGGAGTTATCGCGAAAGACGCCGATGTCGCCGATCTGCCCGCCGGAATCGGCGTAGAAGGGTGTGTGATCGAGTACGACCTCGCCTTCTTCGCCGGGTTTCAGTTCGGGAACGCCATGGCCGTCTTTGACAATCGCCAGCACTTCGCAGTCGGAAGATGAAGTCTGCTTATAGCCTTCGAAGATGGTCTTATGAAGATCGCGATAGATAGGACTGGCGGTCTGCTTGGCGCCGCCTTTCCATGAGGCGCGTGCGCGCTCGCGCTGCTCCTGCATGGCGCGATCAAAGCCGCCTTGGTCGAACTCGATGCCCTGGTCGCGCGCCGCATCGACCATGAAATCCAGCGGAAGGCCGAATGTGTCGTAGAGCTTGAATGCTTGCTCACCGCCGTATCGGATCGTGTTTCCATTCTTGCGGGCGAGCAAGGGCTCAAAATCTTCTTCCAGTTTCCGCAGGCCGAGGTCAAGCGTGTTTGCAAATCGCTTTTCTTCGGCAAGAATCACTTCGGCAACGCGCTTCGAGCTCTCAATTAGCTCCGGATACGCATCCTTCATCAGGTCGCGTACCGCATGAACCATCTCGTGCATGAACGGCTTCGTCTGGCCGAGCAGACGGCCGTGACGAATGCCGCGGCGCAGGATCTTGCGCAGCACGTATCCCCGGCCTTCATTCGCCGGCAACACGCCGTCACTGATGAGGAAGGTGCACGCGCGCGCATGGTCTGCGATCACGCGCAGCGAAGCAGCCGACCGCGTGCTCTTCTCCGCAGCGAGTTCCTTCTTCAAATCTGTGCCGGTAAGTTCCGCTGCGCGCTTGGTTAATGGAGTGAATAGGTCGGTGTCGTAATTCGACAGCACTCCTTGCAGCACTGCCGACACGCGTTCCAGTCCCATTCCGGTATCGATCGACGGCTTAGGCAGCGGTGTGAGTTCACCTTGAGAGTTGCGGTCGAACTGCATGAAGACCAGGTTCCAGATTTCGACGTAGCGCCCGCAGTCACAGGGGAACTTGCAATCGCTATGGCCTTCGTCCGACGCCTCCGCGCCCATGTCGTAGTGGATCTCGCTGCACGGGCCGCACGGACCAGTGTCGCCCATCGCCCAGAAGTTGTCTTTCATTCCCATGGCGAAGATGCGTTCCTGCGGCACGCCCTGGTCGCGCCAGTGGCGCTCGGCCTCTTCGTCTTTGGGAACGCCCTGCTCGCCCTTAAAGATCGTGCAGTAGAGACGATCCTTAAGCAGTCCAAACCATTCTTCTGAGGTCACCAGCTCCCAGGCATATGCGACCGCGTCTTTTTTGAAGTAATCGCCAAAGGAGAAATTCCCCAGCATCTCGAAGAACGTATGGTGCCGGCGAGTAAAGCCCACGTTCTCCAGATCGTTGTGCTTGCCGCCGGCGCGCACGCACTTCTGCGAGGTCGTTGCCCGCGAATAGTCACGCTTCTCGATGCCGAGAAAGACGTCTTTGAACTGATTCATGCCGGCGTTGGTGAAGAGCAGCGTGGGGTCGTTGGCCGGCACCAGAGACGACGAATGCACGCGGCGATGCCCTTTGCTTTCAAAGAAGCGGAGAAAGGTCTCGCGAGTTTCAGAGCCTGAGAGGCGGCGCATGGGAAAACTTTAGTGTAGCAAGCCGGGCGCAGAAATCGTCCGATCGTCGGAAGTGCTAGCCGTGTTCGACGCGCGCCTTAATGTCCGAGTACGCCGTAGCGATGAGGGTATTTAGTGCCGAGACGTTTGTGGAAACTCCCGGGCGTAGTTTTACGTGACGCATGAATTTGCCGTCGCCTTGCAGCAGGCCGGCCGGGTCCGGCAATGACGCGCCATGGAAGAACCCCACATTTACGTGCGACGTGAATGCATTCACATAGCCGAACGGTGCATCCCCCAAACAGGCAACCGGACAGCCGTCATGCAAGAGTTCCCGGACTTCATCTCCGCACTGCCGCATGACCTCAAACCATTTACGTGCGATGGCTCCCAATTCGCCAGGATGCTGTTTCATCCAGGCATCAATCGCAGGATCTCTCTCGACAGCGCCGTTGAATCGCAGTAAGTCCGTTCTGATCATCGTTGGTTCGCGATTGCGAAACTATTGCTTTGAGATTGCGATGTAAATGATAGATGAGCTCGAGGAGAGTCATCGTGCACTTGCGCGTGCTCGGCCGCTAAAGTGGGAACTCGCAAGGAGTACGGTGTATGCCAAGGCCGCCGACAACTCTGTCGACTGTCAGCCAACACCTACGGATTCACGGTGTTTTGATCTTCCAGTTCATCTAATTGCTCGCG
>JAFAUE010000477.1 GCA_019243475.1 Acidobacteriota bacterium
GGCAAGCCGATTCGAGGGGGAGAAGCATTCTGCTCACACTGCGGATGCTCGCAGGGTTCCAATATGGGACGCATCCCGCCTGATACTCGCGCAAAAGGTGCATGAAGGCTAGCTTTGCCGGGATCGTCGTATGAATTCATCGCAACAAAACGGAGGACGGTATGAAGCGTGAGCGTGCCTTACAGGTAGTGTTGCTGGTGGTGGGCTTGTTTTATTCCTTTTGGGGTTATCTGCTGTTCGACGATCTGTGGCACGCGAGGTGGCTTAGCGGGCATAGTGACGTCATGCCGATGTTCCTGAGCCTGAACACGGCGCTTGGGATCTGCCTCTTGGTGGCGGTTAAGCAGCCGGCCAGGCATCGATCGCTGATCGCCTATGGGGCGTGGTCAAGCCTTGCCCATGGGTTCACGATGACAATCATGTCGGCGCAGGCCGCGGCGCACGGCATGCACAGGAAGGACAGTCCGCAGGACATTGTCATCTTTGCCGTGATTGGAGTCACGCTGCTTGCACTCCTCCCGGCAAAACAACCATCGCCGGCCGGTGCGCCTATTAGTGCGCCGCGCCTTGCGGAAAGCTAGACATCCTGGTCCACCGCCGCGCGTGCACCGAGATGCAGGGACTTTTCAGGGAAACACGGCGGTTCGCTTCGTTGACCCATCGATAACGATCCCCACGGTTCGACAGCAAACATGAGACACATAGCTCTTATAGGACGGTTCACATGAAACGCAACCTTCTATTAACCAGTGCTTCGCTGTTTTCCATCCTCCTGTTCACGTTTCACCTGACCGACGACATCGTCCACGGATGGGAGCCCGGAACCCTCCGAACTCTCTACGCTCTGCCGATCTTGGTTCTCTGGCTGTACGGGACGCTGCTGCTAAGAGGGCTCTCGGGATACATCATCATGCTGGTCGGAGGGCTGCTTTCGCTGGGGATTCCGGCGATTCATATGAGCGGGAGAGGTGTCGGCACCGCCAGCAGGGTCGCCAATACTAGCGGACATCACTTTTTTGTCTGGACGCTCCTCATGCTCGGCCTGAGCGGCCTCTTCGCGATCGTCCTCGCAGTGCAGGGTCTTTGGCGTCGCGAATGGCGCCAACTGTCCGCGGAACGCCCCATTGCAGAATGATGATTTAGAGCCACGATCTGCCGAAGGTTTTCGCTAGCGGCCATTCACTGCGTAGACGGCTGGCAAGAAGTACAATTTCTGGCGACTCAGAAGAGGAGAGACCATGGCGGAGATAACCCGAGTCTCAGTCGAAGAAGCACGTCGGAAAACAACCGCAGGACAGGCGTTGCTCGTCTGCGCGTACGACGACGAGGCGAAGTGCCGAAAGTTCAACTTGGACGGATCGGTTTCGCTCACGAGTTTGGAAGCGAAGGCGGCATCCCTACCGAAGAACAAGGAAATAATCTTCTACTGTGCTTGACCATCAGAGGCGAGTGCTGCCGGTCAGGCAGCTAAGTATCGCGGTCAAGGCTTTACGAATGTAAAGGCACTCAAAGGCGGCGTCGAGGCTTGGAAAGCTGCAGGCTATCCGACTTAGAGGAGAGTGCGCGGGTACGCAGAACGCCAAAGGCAGGGTCTCTGGAGGAGCGAATGGCGCTCACCGCGATCGTCGGTTGATGGCCGTGCGAATTGGCCGCGATGAATCGAATGCAATGAAACTATGGCAACATCCCGCCTTCTGGGCGCTCGTCGGCTTCTTGGTTGTTGCCGATGCAACTATTGCCTACTTCACGGCGATTGGCGAAATGAAGGGTCGGTTGCTTGCAGTACCCGGAATCTTGATGTTCGCAACCGCATATTGCATCATCCGTGGCATTAGTAGGACGGCGAAATGACACTTCGTTTAGCACTCAAGGGCACCGATGGAAGACCGACAATAGCCGCTTAGCTCAATCTCCCAGCTCAGATCTCAGGAACCTTTGCATGACCTCCAGTTTGATTTTCGCTATATATTCGCCTACCATTTCTCCGTGCAAGAAGAGAGTCCGAAAGAGAAGACAGCAATCCTGGTAGCCGCCGCCATCATTTGCGCGGTGCGCACCGCGAAAGAAGAACACATCATGCCGACCTCGCCGCGCATTGTCAGTAAAGTTGCCGACTCGATCCGATTGGCGCGGATGCTGTGGGACCGCATCGTGCGGAATTCTTAGAGCCGCTTGAGTGCATTTGAAAGTCCTGCATCAACACCGCCGTTTGCTGAGAGGCTCCGCAGCTTAGAAGCTCAGCAGCTTTTCTGTTACCCTTTGCCGTTCAATTCCGGAGACAAAACTTTCATGACTTTCCTCGTTTCGTCCCTGCGTTCGATCTTTGTCTCGCTTCTGTTTGCGGGAATGGCCATTGCCCAGACACCCTCTTCACCGCCTTCACCGCAGGCTTCGCCTGACTACTCGCCCAGTCTCGATGTCTCGTCGATGGATAAGTCGGTCGATCCGTGCGTCGATTTTTACAAGTACTCGTGCGGCGGGTGGCAAAAGCGCAATCCCATTCCTGCCGATCAAACCTCGTGGGAGGTTTACGGCAAGCTCTATCAGGACAACCTGCAATTCCTGCGCGGAATATTGGAAGACGCCGCCAAGGCGCAGCAGCGCGATGCCGTAACGCAGAAGGTCGGCGACTACTACACAGCGTGCATGAACGAAGCTGCCATCAACCGTCGCGGGATCGCCGCCATCAAGCCGGAGCTGGACGCGATTGCAGCCCTCAAGTCGGTGCATGACCTCGCGCCGCTCTCGGCTCGTTTATTGCTCGAGACGCCGAACGCGAACATGTTCAGCGCCGGCTCCATTCAGGATCCCGACAGCTCGGAGCAGCAGATCGCTGGAGTTTCCCAAGGCGGGCTTGGCCTTCCCGATCGCGACTACTACACCAAAGACGACGCGAAATCGAAGGAGACGCGGGATCGCTATCTGCAACACGTGCAGAAAGTCTTCGAGCTGCTGGGAGACTCGAGCGCGCAAGCCCAGACGGAAGCGCAGGACATCATGCGCATGGAGACTGCGCTGGCTCAAGCGTCGCTCACGCGGGTCGAGCGCCGCGATCCTTACAAGCGCAAAAACAAAATGAAGGTTGCAGACCTTCAGGCGCTGGCGCCGAACTTCGATTGGGCCGCTTTTTTCAAGGCGGCGAACTCACCTTCCTTCGACATTCTCAACGTCACGGCTCCGCCGTTTTTCAAAGCTTTGAATGCCGAGCTCGCCGGCGAGCCGCTGCAAAACTGGAAGAACTATCTGCGCTTCCACATTGCCAACGCCTACTCGCCGTATTTGTCACAGGCATTTGTCGATGAGAACTTTGCCTTCTACCGCCAGTACCTGCGCGGAGCCAAGGAGCAGCAGCCGCGCTGGAAGCGCTGCGTGCAATACGTGGACGACGACCTTGGCGAAGCCCTGGGACAGGCGTATGTGCGCAAGGCCTTCTCGCCTCAGATGAAGGCGAGCACTGTGGACATGGTCCGGCGCATAGAAGATGCCATGGCGCAGCGCATCCAGCAGCTCGATTGGATGAGTCCCGAAACGAAACAGCAGGCGCTGGTCAAGCTGCACGAGATGCGCAACAAGATTGGATATCCCGACAAGTGGCGAGACTATAGTTCCGTGAACGTCTCGTCGACAGACTTCATCTCCGACGTGCGCAATGCCAGCCTCTTCGAGTCGCATCGCCGCTTCAATAAGATCGGCCAGCCGGTGGATCACAGCGAATGGGGCATGACTCCGCCGACGGTGAACGCCTACTACAACCCGTCGATGAACGACATCAACTTTCCCGCAGGAGTGCTGCAGCCGCCGCTCTACGATCCCAAAATGGACGATGCGCCGAACTATGGCGATACCGGCGGCACCATCGGCCACGAGCTTACGCACGGCTTCGACGACGAAGGCCGCAAGTACGACGCACACGGCAACCTCCGCGATTGGTGGACCAATGAAGATGCCGCCAAATTCGAGGAGCGCACCAAGTGCGTTGAGGACCAGTACGCAAAATATGTGGTCGTCGACGACGTGCACATCAACAGCAAGCTAACGCTGGGAGAAGATGTAGCCGATCTCGGCGGGGAGATCCTCGCCTATATCGCATGGAAGGGCGCTACGGCAGGCAAAGATCTGCAGCCGGTCGAAGAACTCACGCCGGATCAGCGCTTCTTCATCGGCTTCGCGCAATGGGCCTGCGAAAACGACCGGCCCGAGGACGCGCGCCTGCGCGCGCTCACCGATCCTCACTCGCCCGCGGAATACCGCATTAACGGCGTGGTCGTGAACATGCCGGAATTCAGCAAAGCATTCTCCTGCAAGCAGGGACAGCCAATGGTCAAGCCAGCCGATCAGGTTTGCCGGGTGTGGTGAGAGGGTCCTAGCGCTACTCCGCGCAAACCACCGAATTCCATTTAGGGAAAACGGCACGGGATGAATAGACGCTCCGTGCCATTCCCTAAATCCAACTCACGGGCCTTCCTGCAACTTCCCTAAATCGCGCGCCCCGTAAGCCAAGCCTCTTTCCACATCGTCTGGAGCTATCCGGGCCTTAACGTATGCTTATTGTCGACCCAAACGTAGAAAAAATAATCGTCCGACGAAGTCGAAACCCGCAGATGCATCTTCTTTCCCGCGCGATTGACTGCCGACCTCACGTTCTCGACTTTCTGCTTGCGCAAATCGAGCAGCGGGATCTTGAGTGCGGTACCTCGCTCTAAAACCAACAAATTGCTGAGGATTTGCGATACCAGCACGTTGTGCTTTCCCTTGCGGCCGTGCGGCACTTGCGAGGACGGAATGGTTTCGAATTCGGGCTGGGAGCCGCTACCGGTCGATGCTCGTTTCGCCATACGTCCTCTTCGTACATCTTAACGTATCGCAGTCGTATGTCTATCCCTAATGTTCAACCAACCGTTTTTTGGGGTGCGGCATCTCAGATTTCGAGGGGTTGCTGTGCTTTGGCCTGGGTGGCCAGGAAGTTAACGAGGTCAGTGGATGGTAAGTACGTTTCAGCCGTTCTTCGGCTCCCGGGAAAGCGAAAACGAAAACGCAGCCCTGCGCACCGCAGGAACCTTGGCAGCTCCCATACCAGAGACGCTGCCCAGGAAGAAGCGGATTCTGCATGTAGAGTTCGACCGGGTGCTTCTGACTACACGGCACGTGCTGCTGGAGACAGCGGGTTTTGAAGTGGTGTCCTGCTTCAGCGGCGTGGCGGCGCGAGAAGTCTCGACCGGCAACATGCGCTTCGACGTCTTTTTGGTCGGACACGCAGCTTCCATCGGCGAGCGCAGCGACTTGGTCATGTGGATGCGCGCGCAGTTTCCCGGCATTGCCATTGTCGTGCTGCGCATGCGGGACACGGATTTCTCTCCAGCGGCCGACGCCGCTACAGTCGCCGACCCGGACGAACTCCTCAAGACCATCATGGATGTGCTCAAAGTGCGTTGATATCCGCAGCAAAGGACGCGCTTCCTGGATTTAGACTAGGTCTAAATCCATGGGACGCAGGGCCAGGTCGAAAAGTACCAAACGCAGAGATGCGAAGAAGCAGCAGCCGGCGATTTATTACAGCGAGACGCCAGTAAGTTTGAACGAATGGCGAGAGGGCAAGGATTCGCCCAAGCCTAAGCCGGTTGCTCCCAAGAAATAAAGCTCATCGGCTGCGCTAATTAGGGGCTCCCGAATCACCCTCAGTTTAAATTTTCCGCTTCAAGGCGGTCGTTGAGATATATGCCCAACGCAAACAGGCGTATTCATCGTGTCAATCGGATTGCTCCCGCCAGGGTGGAAAAATCTCCCACGGGCACAGCCGGTCTTGATGAGGTCACCCATGGCGGCATTCCCAAAGGCCGCAACACGCTGCTCTGCGGGGGAGCCGGGTCGGCAAAGACGCTATTCGCCATGAAATATCTGCTTTGCGGCGCCATGCAGTATGGCGAGCCCGGACTCTGCGTGAGCTTTGAAGAGAGCGCCGACGAGCTGGCAGAAAACATGGCCTCGCTGGGCTATGACATTCCGGCTTTAGTAAAGAAGAAGATGCTGTCGATCGACCACGTTCAGGTGGCGCGGCACGAGTTCGAGGAAACCGGGGAGTATGACCTTTCCGGCTTGTTCGTCCGTATGGAGCACGCGATTCGCAGCATCGGCGCCAAGCGCGTCGCCCTGGACACGATCGAAGTGCTTTTCAGCGGACTTCCCAATGAAGCCATTGTGCGCGCGGAATTGCGACGGCTGTTTCGCTGGCTAAAGTCGCAGGGTGTGACCACGATGATCACGGCTGAGACCGGCAAGGGCGCTCTCACTCGACATGGTTTAGAAGAGTACGTCGCCGATTGCGTGATCCTCCTCGACCATCGTGTAACCGAGCAGGTTTCGACGCGCCGGTTGCGTGTGGTGAAGTACCGCGGCTCAGCGCATGGAACCAATGAATACCCGTTCCTGGTGGATGGGGGCGGCCTGTCGGTGGTCCCGATTACGTCCGTAGGCTTGACGCACAAGGCGACCACCGATCGAATCTCCAGCGGCATCGTCGGGCTCGATCAAATGCTCGGCGGTAAAGGGTTTTTCCGCAAGAGCAGCGTCCTGATTTCAGGGACAGCGGGAACAGGAAAGTCGAGCTTCGCCGCGCATTTTGCAGCAGCTGCCTGCGCGCGGGGTGAGCAATGCATGTATTTGGCCTTCGAGGAATCTCCCAGCCAGATCCAGCGGAACATGTCGAGCGTGGGTTTGAATCTCGAGCCCTGGATTCGAAAAGGACTGCTGAAGATCCTGGCCTCTCGTCCTACGAGCACCGGTCTGGAAGGGCACCTGGCGCGCATTCACCGCGACGTGGCTGAGTTAAAACCTTCGGTAGTCGTCGTAGATCCGATTACGAACCTCATCTCTGCGGGAGACACTGGCGCGGTGAAGTCGATGCTCACCCGGCTGATTGACTTTCTCAAGCTCGAGGGGATCACCGGGATGTTTACAAACCTGACGGTGAAAGGCATGATCGAAGAAACCTCGATTGGCATCTCCTCGCTTATGGACACATGGATTCTGCTGCGCGAAGTTGAGGTACTGCAGGAGGGTTTGGAGGCGCCGGAGCGGCAGCGGGCCATACAGTTGCTGAAGTCACGCGGCATGGCTCATTCCCGCAAACTGGAACCGTTCGAGCTTACCGACAGCGGAATTCACATGCTGAAGATGGAACCTGAAGCCGAAGCCCGCCCACCGCACCGGTTGATGAGAAAGGCTCGATGAAGAAAAGTAGCTCCAAATCGCGGCAGTCCGCGGCCTCCTCCAAGAACCGCCCCGCATCGAAGGGAAGAGCGAACGGTCGGCCGCAGAGCCTGCCTTCGTACAGCGGGATACTCGCTCCTGCCAAAGGCAAGGTCATCACGTGGGAACTTCGCTTGTACGTTGCCGGCAATACACCCAATTCCATCGCAGCGTTCAGCAACCTGAAGCAGATTTGCGAAACCCACATGGGCGG
>JAFAUE010000151.1 GCA_019243475.1 Acidobacteriota bacterium
AGGCCGGCGGCGATCGACTGCCAGCTCTTGCCGTAGTCTCGCGTGCGCAACATCATGGGGCCGCGTTCGTCGCGGGCATTCACTACAACATACGCAGCCGCCGCATCGTGCGCGGAGCACTCGATGGCACGAATGGAAGCATGCGCGGGCAGGGAAGGAGGCGTCACGTCCTTCCACGTCCGGCCATCAACCGTGAGTTGCACAATTCCGTTCGCAGTGCCTGCCCAAATTTCCCCGGCGTGGACACGCGAGAGCGAGAGCGTGGAAATTACTGCATTCTGATTGCGCGTGTCTGCAGGCTCTGCGTTGCTCTTGCTCCCGGCCTTCTGTGTCAAATCGGGACTGGCCTGCCGCCAGGTGGCGCCGCCATCGCGGCTGGTCATCACAAACTGGCTGCCGACGATGAGCAGATGAGGATCCTGCGGCGAGAATGCAGCCGGCGCCATGCCCGCGGTGCGATATTTCTCGCTGCGCACAAAAACCGGGAGCACCTGGCCCGTAAGACGGTCGAAGCGAAGCACGCTTCCATACCATCCTCCGGTGTAAATGACGTTGGCGTTCAAAGGATCGGGAGCAATAAAGGAGAACTCGAAGCCGCCGATCGGCGCCCAGTCGCGCGTGGTGATCTCGCCGAAATCGCTGCGACTGTGGACTGCAGCAGTGCCGCTGTCCTGCTGCGCCGCGTAAACCGTGTATGGGAACTGGCGATCGGTGGTCACGTGATAGAACTGCCCGGTCGGCTGGTTGTACCAGGATGTCCAGCTGTCGCCGCCGTCAACGCTGACAATGCCTCCCTGATCCACGCCGAGGATCATGTGCTTCGAATTGCGCGGATTGATCCAGAGCACGTGAACGTCGTCGCCGCTGGGCGCGCCCATCCACGATTCGAATGTCTTGCCGCCGTCTTTCGAGCGATACATCGAGGTCTGCGCGACATAGACGATGCCGGCATTGTTTGGATCGATGAAGATGCGGCTGAAGTATCCAGTGCCCAGAATTCGCGGATCAGTGGTCGCGCGATTCCAGTGCGCGCCGCCATCGTCGGAACGAAACAGGCCTTGCGACATGATTGCGTACACGGTTTTTCCGTGCGCGCCCGGTGCCACTGCGACGCCGATGCGGCCGCGAGCCTCGTGCGGTAGTCCCTCTTCTCCCGACTTGTTCCAGGTGGAACCCTCGTCGGTGGAGACAAGAATTTCGCCGTCTTGCGCGGCCCGCTGTTGAGGATTGGGCGGCGGACCTCCACGCACGCTCTGCTGCAGGCGGGCGGCGTAAATGATCTCAGGAGCATCGGGTGCCTGCTCCATGTCGTAGATGCCGGCGTTGCGATCGTCGAGTGCGAGCGTCTTGTTCCAGCTCTTGCCGCCGTCGCTCGACTTGTAGATTCCTCCGGTCGCCGACTGCCGCTCGCCGGCCGCAGCCACCAGTATCAATTCGGGATTGCGGGGATCGAGCAGGATCGAGTGGATGAAGAGCACATCTTTGAGGCCGATACTGGTCCACGAGCGCCCCGCGTCGGTGGACTTGTAAACGCCGTCCCCCGCGGTCTGCTCACCGGTGCCGGCGAAGATAACGTTCGGGTCCGCAGGGGAAACAGCAATCGCGCCGATCGAAGCTACCGGTACCGAATCGAAGATGGGCTTCCAGAGGCGCCCGCCGTCGGTCGTCTTCCATATTCCGCCGCCGGGAGTTCCGAAATAGTACGTCGCCGGATCGGCGGGAACTCCCGCCACCGCAGTCACGCGACCGCCGCGGAACGGTCCAATCAGGCGCCAACGCAGCGCCTGGCTGAAATCGACGGAAGGCTGCGCGGCCGCTGCTTGCGCTTGGCAATCGGGGAAAAGAGAAGTAAAAACCACCAGCGCGATCAGCAGCGTCCTTACGAGCAGCAATTTTTCGAGGTTGGGGATCGATGTTCTTTTCAGCATGGAATTGGACGCAAGATTCTAAATGAATCTACGGCGCGAGAGTGCTCACCAGCCGGGCAGGGAGGCGATGCCTTTGTCTTCAGTGCAGCGATACGCTCGCCCCGTT
>JAFAUE010000211.1 GCA_019243475.1 Acidobacteriota bacterium
GGAGTGGCAATCCACACACGAATCACGCTCGCCGACGCGACGCATCTCAGAGTACTTTATATTACAAAGTACATCCGCACAAGCGAGATGTGCGCAAAGAACACTTTTTTCTGAGTTAGATCAGGCGCCGGCTGCGGAGACTGTACCCACGGTCGCGGCGCAAAATGCGCAGCGGCGTGCCGCGATGGGAATCTCGCTTAGGCATTCCGGACACTTCTTCGTCGTGGGATCGGGCGGAGCCTGGCCGCGATTACGACGCTCGGTGTACATGTTCATGGGCGCAACGATGAAGAAGTACACGGCCGCGGCAATCAGGAAGAAGGAGATCACCGCATTGAGAAACGCCCCATACATGATCTTGCTGTTATTGACCGTCCAGCTGAGGTTAGAAAAGTCCGGCTTGCCGCCGATGGCTGCGATCAGCGGGGTGAAGACGTTGGTGACCAGGGATGTGATCAGCGCGCCGAAGGCTGCGCCGATCACCACAGCGACGGCGAGATCTACGACATTGCCGCGGAGCAGAAATTTCTTGAAGCCTTGCAGCATAAGGTCCTCCGGAGGTAGCGCGGCGGCAGCATAGCACGGAAAACATCCACCTGGGATGAGGTGCCCCTCTGGCGTTCCGGCAGCAGCTCTGGTTTTTCCCGTCTCTTTCGGGCCTGTGCATTCCGGAGACAGGCAAGCAGTCCTTCCAGCCCGCGACTGCAGCAGAATTAGTGCATTGATGTGGAAAAGCTTGCGCAAGCGGCGTGAGGCTTGGCGTTCTCTGAGATAGAGATAGGAGTAGTCGCGCCGATGGAGTGTCTCAGACCCTAGTATTTTCGGCTTATTTTGTGAGGAATCTACAATTTTTCATTGCGTGCGACAGAAAAAATTCATAAAATCGGAGGTTTTAGAGGTCGTCGCAGACCTCACAGAGAGCAACAGCTTTGGCACGAGTTGGCTGTGCTTATCTGAATCCAGAGGGCTTAGAAAGCAATCCAATTAATTGATCATACGAAGGCAGGTAAGGAACTCATGGCTAAGCGTCGAGGAAATCCAAACTGGGGAAAGCCGGAGCCGATTGGACCGGTAATTCCTGTTGTCACATCGTTCGAACAGGCGGTAAAGGAGTTCAAGCTCCTGCCTGATCAGTATCTGCGCTCCACCCGTCTGCGGGAGTGGGCGCGCAAGAATAAGAATTCCAAGTACATCCCGGAGCCGCTTCTTGAGGCTTGGGGATTTGAAATCGAATCGACTCTCTAATCGAGAGCTGAGTTGAAGTGGAGGCCGCCGCCTGGCGGCCTTTTGCTTTGTTCCACAATTTTGTAGCTCCTTCACTGCACTCGGCCGACATCGAATAGAAAGCCATGTTGCTCAACCAGGCGCAAATTATTTCGCTCGTGGTGGCCTCAAGCTTCGCTGCGGGGCTGAACGTCTATGCCATGCTGGCGACGCTGGGATTCCTCGGACACTTCCATGCCATCGCGCTGCCGCCTGCCCTGCACATGGTTGAGAATCCCGCGATCATTGCCGTGTCGCTGGCAATGTTCGTTTTGCACTTTTTCGCCGACAAGATTCCCGCATTCGATCTCATCTGGAACGGACTGCACACGTTTATTCGCATTCCGCTGGCTGCGCTGGTCGCATACGGAGCCACGTCACAGCTGTCGCCTGAAGCGCAGATTGCCAGCACTGCGCTGGCCGGCACGATTGCCGCGATCGCGCACACGGGAAAATTCGCAGCACGCGCGGCGGTGACTCCATCGCCCGAACCTTTTTCCAACATCGCGCTGAGCACCGGAGAAGATGCAGCAGCGGTCGGCCTGACCTGGTTTGCAGCGCGGCATCCCTATTGGTCGGCCGTGGTGGCGATTGCGCTTGTGATTGCGACGGTCGTGCTGATTCGACTGTTCGCGCGCGCGGTGAAAGCGCTCTTCCAGCGGGGATTCTCGTTCCGTCGACGTTCCGAGAAGCCGGAGATCATCCTTCCCAGAGAGCTGCCGCCGGCAGTTTAGCCGCGGACGGCAAACACTTGCAGCGCCCCACGGGGCGACCCGGCTGTTGCATCATTTATCGTAATTAAGACGTTCGTTCATCGCTAAAAAGAAAGAGCACAGAAGTGAATTACGAGGACCTAAACATCTTGGTCGATTATCACTACTGGGCGCGCGACCGCATGCTCGATGCGCTGGAACCGCTCTCGAGCGAGGAATTCACCAGATCGCTCAATAGCAGTTTTAAGTCGATTCGCGACACCATCGTGCATACCTACGCGGCTGAACACCTGTGGAACTCGCGCTGGCGTGGAGCTTCTCCCGGCGGCCTTATCGCGCCGGAGGCATTCTCCGGCGTGGCGGAGCTGCGAACTTCCTGGCGGGATCTCGAGACCAGCATACGGAGTCTGGTGAGCGATCTTGGACCGGGAGGAATGAGCCGCAGACTCGACTACAAACAGATGAATGGACAGGCGAGCTCGTCGATCTTCTGGCAGATGTTGCAGCACGTGGTGAATCATGCCAGCTACCATCGCGGCCAGGTGACGACCATGCTGCGTCAGATTGGCGCCGCTCCGCCAAAGGGCATGGACTTGATCACGTTCTACCGGGAACGCGAAGCGGAAGTGAAGAAACAGCAGAGTGCATGAAGAGGTCAGTCCAAGTCGAGAGTGACCTTGAGAGCGCGATTAAGTCGCAAAAGTTTTTCAGAGCTGAGGATCCCAACCTAATCGTGAAGTTCCGATTTCATCCCGGTTTTGATATTTCACCCTCATGTGCCCATTGCGAGCCTATTCGTATCGCAGCGCGACCATAGGATCCACGCGGCTGGCGCGGCGTGCGGGTAGGTAGCTGGCCAGCAGGGCCACGCACGCCAGTACGAGCGAAACGACGAAAAAGGTTGTGACGTCCGTGGGGTGAACGCCATAAAGAATGCTGGCGATCAGCCGTGCTGCCGCGAGCGCGCCGGCAACTCCCAGCCCCACACCGATTGCA
This sequence comes from Acidobacteriota bacterium, assembly GCA_019243475.1. GTDB lineage: Bacteria > Acidobacteriota > Terriglobia > Terriglobales > Acidobacteriaceae > Gp1-AA112. Next base: position 2,973 of record JAFAUE010000211.1, read on the forward strand.
GTCAGCAGCAGACCCTGACCAAGAACGTCGCGCACGACGGTATCCTGCGTGGCTCCGAGAGCCATGCGGATGCCAATCTCTTTTGTCCTCTGGGCCACTGTATAAGAAAGCACGCCGTAAACTCCAATTGCCGCCAGCAACAGCGCCGTAGCGGCGAACACGGTGAGCAGAAAAGTATCGAAATGGGACTGCTGCAGCTGGCTGGCTACGCGCTGCTGCATGGTGGCAACGCGGTAAACGGGAACTCCAGGAGCGACTTTGGCGACTACGTCGCGCAATTCGCTTACCGGAATCGGCGCGCCTTTGGTGCGAATGACGATGTCCATCGTGCGGCCGATCCAATCCCAGGCGTCAGGAGGCATCTGCGCCAGCGGAACGTAGAACTCGCCATGGGCCTGCTGATCCAGTCCCCATGCGTGAGTGTCGGCTACCACGCCAACCACCTGGTGCCATACCGGGTCCAACCGGCCCTTCGGACCGTGCTCGCAGCAGGCGAAACGTTTCCCAATCGCGTCCTGCCCAGGCCACATGGTGCGCGCCAGTGTTT
>JAFAUE010000419.1 GCA_019243475.1 Acidobacteriota bacterium
GCAATCACAAATTCCCTTCACCATCCGCGTTTCTGCAGCATGTCCACTTCAGACATTGCAGCCACCGCCAGGCCTTTCATCGCGCCAGTACATTCGGCGCTGGCCTCGAGCAGGATCTTGGGATCGTCGTAGTGCGTGGTGGCGCGCACGATGGCTCGGGCGCGGACTTCGGCTTCCTGCGGAGGCGCGAAGTTGATCGAATCGCTCATAAAGATTCCCGAGCCGACGAAGACTGCTTCCGCGCCCAGTTGGCGCACGAGTGCGGCGTCTGCCGGAGTTGCGATTCCTCCCGCGGAAAAGTTTGGAACCGGTAGCTTTCCCGATTTGGCAACCATGCGGACGAGTTCATACGGAGCGCGCAACTCTTTGGCCGCCGCATAAAGTTCCTCTTCCCCCAGCACGGTTAGCCCGCGCATGTCCTTCACGATCTGGCGCATGTGCTTGACCGCATGGACCACGTCACCGGTGCCGGCTTCGCCTTTGGTGCGAATCATCGCTGCGCCTTCGGCGACGCGTCGAAGCGCTTCGCCTAGGTCGCGAGCGCCGCATACGAACGGAACGTTGAAAGCATGCTTATCGACGTGATGAGCTTCGTCGGCAGGAGTAAGCACTTCGGACTCGTCGATGTAGTCGACGCCGACTTCCTGCAGCACTTGCGCTTCGGTGAAATGTCCGATGCGGCACTTCGCCATTACGGGAATGTCCACCGCTTTCATGATCTCGCGAATCACGGCGATCTTCGCCATGCGGGCCACCCCGCCTTCAGCGCGGATCTGTGCGGGCACACGCTCGAGAGCCATCACGGCGGCCGCTCCGGCGCGCTGCGCAATCTCTGCCTGTTGCGCGGTCGTGACGTCCATAATCACGCCGCCTTTCAGCATCTCCGCAAGTCCAGTCTTCAGACGCAAGCCGTTGCCATTCATGTCAGACATAACACTCTCCGAAAACGCACCTCTCCCTCCGGTCGCGAGAGACTGGATGGAAGGGAAGCCTTATTTTAACAGCTACTCGGCGGGGTTTACTGCAATTAGGTCCGTTGGCGGTCGTCAAGCCGTAAGGGCGGCAGAGCATCAGGACCGTAGCGCTGAATTCTCGGTTTAGGCGCTCGAATCTTACCCATTCGCTACCGCGAACGGTTCCGACTCTTTCCGAACTTTTCCTTCATCCGCTCGGGATCGAAAGCGATAAAGACACCCTGGCTGCGGGCCAACACCTGGCCGTTTCCGTCCTTGATTTCAGCAGTGTTGAAGTGGCGCCGGCCCTGAACGTCCTGCTCCGCGCCCTCGACGAGCAATGTCTTGCCCAGTGGCACAGGCTTCAGGTACTCGATCGCCATGGACGAGGTAAGCGCGATGACGGAACGAAGTTTGTTCACCTTGCCCATTGCCTCGTCAAGGATGGTGGCGATGATGCCGCCATGGGCGTGTCCCGGTGGTCCCTGAAATTTGCGCGGCAGCTTGAACTTGCACCAGGCGCGATGATGACCTTCGTCGAAAAAGAACTTCAGGCGCATGCCATCAGGGTTGTCCTTCCCGCAGGCAAAGCAATGATTCTTTGGCAGGGAAATATGCTTAGTGTTGTGTCCGGCGAGGTGTTTGGGCATTGAATGGATTATACGAACACCTCTCCGCTGTAACTTTTTCAGCAGTTCCTGTATACATTCGGTTCACTTTCCTACAGGAGCTTGCGGTGATTCGAACGCTGGCGCTGTTCTCTGCCTTTCTTTTGCTCACGACCACCATTGGCCTTTCTCAGGACAACACTCCGCCCAATCCGGTAATGACGCCCAGTTCAGAAGAAGCTGCGGCGCAGGAGAAGTCCTCTACTACCTCGAAACCCGGGCAGAAGAAGGAGGGCGACGAAGAGGTTCCATCGAATCGCAAGCCGAAGACCAGTCAACCGCCTGCCGCGGGAGCAGCTTCATCGCCAGCGACTGCGGAGAAGAAGCCGGCCGATCCGCTTACGTCTCCCGACACGTATCGCGGCCTGAAGATGCGCAGCATTGGTCCGGCATTTGTCTCCGGCCGGGTGACCTCGCTGGCGGTGAATCCGTTTAAACGCGCGCAGTATTACGTCGGCGTTGCGTCCGGAGGGGTCTGGAAGACGGACAACGACGGTCTCACCTGGAGTCCCATTTTTGAACACGAAGGCTCGTTCTCCATCGGTGATGTGAAGCTCGATCCCCGCGATCCGGCAATCGTGTGGGTAGGCACGGGCGAGAACAACTCGCAGCGCAGCGTGGATTACGGCGATGGCATCTACAAATCGGAAGACGGCGGCAAGAGTTGGACCAATTTGGGACTGAAGCATTCCGAGCACATCGGCCGCATTGCCATCAGCCCTCGCGACAGCAACACCGTATTCGTCGCCGCGGAAGGTCCGCTCTGGTCGCCTGGAGGGGATCGCGGTGTCTATCGCACTACCGACGGCGGCAGGACATGGAAAAAAGTCCTGAACGCCAGCGAGAACACCGGATTTTCCGATGTGGCCATTGACTCTGACGATCCCGACACCATCTATGCCGCGGCCTATCAGCGCCGCCGGCATGTGTGGACCTTGATCGATGGCGGTCCGGAGAGCGCGATTTACCGCTCCACCGATGGCGGCAACAACTGGACCAAATTGAAATCAGGAATTCCAAGCGGTGACCTGGGCCGAATCGGGATCGCCATCTCTCCGGTCGATCATAACGTCGTCTATGCCACGATCGAAGCGCCAGAAGGGAAGGGTGGAATCTTTCGTTCCAGCGATCGCGGCGCCACGTGGGAGCGCAGGAATCCGTACGACGAGACTGCGATGTATTACGCGCAGATTTTTGCCGATCCTAAGAACGTCGATCGAATCTACGTAATGAACGTTCTCATTCGCGTCTCCGACGACGGCGGAAAGACGCTGCGCGTACTGGGCGAGAAGTACAAGCACGTGGACAACCACGTAATCTGGATCGATCCGGCGGACACCAACTATTACCTGGTGGGCTGCGATGGCGGACTTTATGAGAGCTTCGACCGGGGAACAAATTGGGATTACAAGAGCAACTTGCCTGTCGCGCAGTTCTACGATGTAGCCCTCGATAATTCGAAGCCGTTTTATTACGTCTATGGCGGCACGCAGGACAACAGCAGCGTCGGCGGGCCGTCGCGCACGCTTAAGCTGAATGGAATCCCCAATGAAGATTGGTTCTTTACTCAAGGCGGCGACGGCTTCCGCTCCGTCATCGATCCTGATGACCCGAACACAATCTATGCCGAGTACCAATATGGGAATCTGACCCGCTTCGACCGGCGCACCGGCGAGCAGATCGGCATCCAGCCGCAGCCTGGTTCGGACAACGTACCTTACCGCTGGAACTGGGATTCGCCCATCATCATCAGCCCGCACTCCCACACGCGGCTGTACTTCGCCGCCAACCGGCTCTTCCGCAGCGACGATCGCGGCGACAGCTGGAAAGCCATCAGTCCCGATCTCACGCGCCAGATCGACCGCGACAAGCTTCCCGTTATGGGACGCATCTGGGGGGCGGATGCGGTGGCCAAGAACAATTCAACGTCTTTCTATGGCAACATCGTCGCGCTCTCAGAATCCCCGGTAAAAGACGGTCTTATCTACGTCGGTACCGACGACGGTCTTATCCAAATGACGAATGACAGCGGCGGCTCATGGACGCGCTACGACAAATTCCCCGGCGTACCGAATCTGACCTACGTCAGCCGGCTGCTCGCTTCGCAGCACAGCGCGGGCGTTGTATATGCCAGTTTTGATAACCATAAAATGGGCGATTTCAAGCCCTACCTGCTGAAGAGCACGGACAATGGGCGCACCTGGAATTCCATCGCCGCCAACCTTCCCGAGAACGGCATGGTCCTCGCGATCGCCGAAGATCCCGTGAATCCGCAGCTGCTGTTCGCAGGCACCGAGTTCGGGCTCTTCTTTTCTCTCGATGGCGGCGGGCATTGGACGCAGCTCAAGGGCGGCATGCCGACCATCGCTGTCCGCGATCTGGCCATCCAGAAACGCGAGAGCGATCTCGTCGCAGCAACTTTTGGTCGAGGGTTTTACGTTCTCGACGATCTCAGCGCTCTGCGCGGGTTCAGCGCGCAAGCGGTCCAACAACAGGCGACGTTATTCCCGGTTCGGGACGCTCTGATGTACATCGAGCAGCGCCCGATTGGCGGCAAACATGGAGACTTCGGCGCAACATACTTCGAGGCCGACAATCCACCCTACGGTGCCACCTTCACTTACTACCTGAAAGACAAGTTCAAGACCAAAAAGGAACTGCGCCAGGAGCAGGAAAAGAAAGCTGAGCAGCCGAACTCGCACGAGGCCGGCAAAGACCAAAAAGGGAAGGGAGCCGCTACGACGGCGCCTTACCCAACCATGGATCAGTTGCGAGCGGAAGCCGATGAGCCTGCGCCGGCGGTTTACCTTGTCGTGTCGGACGCAAGCGGCACGCCCATTCGCCGCGTTCCGGCGACAAACGAAGCGGGGATAAATCGTGCCTCGTGGGACTTGCGCTATCCGCCATCGGAAGTTCACACACCTTCTCCGGAAGAAGCGGACTTTGCCGAGTTCTTCCAACCGCCGACCGGGCCGCTGGTCATGCCCGGGGAATACTCGGCAACGCTGGAATCGCGGGTGGACGGCAAGACGCAACAACTGGCTGGGCCGGTGCGCTTCAAAGTAAACGCGCTTGGGGCCGAGCAGATGAACCAGCAGGACCGCGCCGCGCTGGAACAGTTTCAGCAGAAGGTCGCGCGTCTGGATCGTGCGCTCACGGGAGCGATTCATGTTGGCAATGATCTGAGCCAGCGCATGGGCCTCATTCGTCAGTCGCTGCGCGATACTCCCGGCGATGTCTCCGGCCTGCTTGCTCGTGCAGACGACATTCAGAACCGCCTGCGCGACATTATGCGCGCACTGCGCGGTGACGAAGTACTGCGTCGCCGCCAAGAGAACACGCCGGCGGCTATCAACGATCGCGTCAATCAAATTGAGGATGAAGAGCGGTTGTCCACAACGCGTCCGCCACAGACTCACATCGATTCATACAACGTCGCCGCGCAGCAGTTCGGGGAACAGCTAAGCAAGCTGCATCAGTTGGTCGATACCGATCTAAAGAAACTCGAAGACGATATGGAAAAAGCGGGCGCTCCCTGGACTCCGGGCCACGTTCCGGAATGGAACCCGCAGTAGTTCATATCAGGCCTCCAATGATCAATGCGGTTCGGGCTGAACCCGAGTCCGTGATGGCTCACATCAGTCGTCCGCTACGGCAGTGTACTGATCACAATTCTGCTATCCCCGGCCATCCTTTGTCGTCCAATAAAACCGCGGCTTCGATCAACCCGATCTCGTAAGCTGCTTAAAGGTGAGGATGGAAAACCTGCTCGGCAACGTTCGCTATGCTTTGCGCCAATTTCGCAAGTCGCCGATATTCACTGGAGCGGCGATTCTTACTCTAGCTCTCGGCATCGGCGGTACAACGGCGATTTTTACCCTGATGGACGCGGTGATGCTGCGCTCTCTACCCGTTGCCGATCCGGCGAGCTTGTACCGAATAGGAGAAGGCGACGATTGCTGCGTCGAAAGCGGTCCACAAGCTCGCTGGGGCATGTATTCCTACGCCTTTTACCAGCGACTCAAAGAAAGCACGCCCGAGTTCGAACAGCTTGCAGCTTTTCAAGCAGGTGGCGCGCGACTGGCGGTCCGACGCGAAGGAAAAGAAAGCGCTGCGCGTCCTTTGCGCTCCGAATATGTGACTGGAAACTACTTCACCACCTTCGGTATTAAGCCGTTTGTGGGAAGGTTGTTTTCCGATGACGACGACCTTCCATCCTCCGCGCCTGTCGCCGTCTTAAGTCATCACTCCTGGGAAGCGACATATGGCGCAGACCCGTCAATCGTCGGATCGACTCTTGTGGTCGAAGGTCATCCTTTCGCAGTGATCGGTATCGCTCCCCCTGGATTCTTCGGCGAAACGCTGCGCGGCAATCCGCCCGATCTTTGGATCCCGGTTCAACAGGAGGCTGTGCTCGATGGAGGCAGCGCTTTGCTGCATCAATCGCTGCCCGCCTGGCTGCGCGTCATCGGGCGTTTGCGTCCAGGCGCTTCGGTCAATGGCATGTCCGCGCGGCTTACAGCGCTCATTCGCCAGTGGATGCAGAATGACGCGGGCTATCCCGCGAACTGGATGCAGGCGATCCTGGATCACATGTCAAAGCAGGTGATCAACGTCGTGCCCGCAGGCGCGGGCGTTGCAGCGATGAAAGAAGAGTATGGACGCAGCCTGCAGATCCTTCTTGCTGTGTGCGGTCTGGTGCTGCTGATCGCATGTGCCAATGTGGCCAATCTGCTTCTGGCACGAGCGGTCGCACGGCGTGGACAAACCGCCCTGCGTCTCGCCATCGGGGCCACGCGGCGGCGCATGATCGCCCAAGCGCTTACGGAAAGCGTCGTGCTGGCAATTGCCGGCTGTGTGGCCGGACTCGTAGTGGCAGTTGCAGCGGCGCGACTGTTGTTGTCGCTGGCTTTCAGTTGGGCACACTACCTGCCGATCGACACCCGCCCGTCGGTGCTGGTCCTGGCGTTTGCCTTTGCCGTTGCCCTGCTTACCGGCATCATCTTCGGTGCGGCGCCCGCGTGGTTCGCTACGCGCACGGCGCCTGCGGAAGTGCTGCGCTCAGTAAGCCGCAGCACCAGCGACCACTCTTCCTTCGCTCGACAATCGTTGTTGATTGTGCAAGCCACGTTGTCGGTTGTGCTGGTGGCGGGATCCAGCATGTTGGCGCGCAGCCTGAACAAGCTGCAGCACCAGAATTTCGGCTTTGCCACTCAGGGCAGAGTGGAGATTACTCTCCAGCCGCCGCCATCGAGTTACACCATTCCCAAAGTGGAATCGATCTACCGCGAGCTCGAAGACCGGCTCAAGCGGCTGCCCGGAGTGCAGGGCGCAGGGCTCGCGCTGTACAACCCGCTCACGGACAACTGGGGCGAGATGGTTCTCGTCGCCGGCCATCCGGCGCCGAAGTTGGAAGAAGACTCAGAGGCGTCCTGGGACCGTGTGAGTCCTGATTTCCTGCAGAACTGGGGCACGACCCTGCAGCGCGGACGCTGGTTTACTCCCGCAGACAACGAAACCACAGCTCCGGTCGCGATCGTGAATGAAGCTTTCGTAAAAAGATTCTTCAAGACGGGCGAAGACCCGCTCGACCAACACTTTGGCCCGGACCTTCCGCAAAATGCCGGAGTTCTTCGAATCGTTGGTGTGATTCGCGACGCCCGCTTTGCGCCCTTCGAGTTCGAGAAACCGATCCGACCCATGTTCTACGTTCCCCTGGCGCAGAAAGCTGATTACAAGGATGCGCTCATGAGCAGGGTCGAGCTGCATTCGCATTACATTGGCGCGATAATGCTGGTCACCAACGCGTCTCCTTCTGTTCTTGAGCCTCTCGTCACCCGCGTCCTCTCCGACGTGGATCCCAATCTGACAATCGAGAGCATTCGCACCATCCAGCAGCAGATCGAGGATACGTTTGCTCAGGAGCGCGCCGTGGCCAGTCTTGCCGGATTGTTTGGAATCGTCGCGCTCGTGCTTGCAGCCGTGGGACTCTACGGTGTCACCGCATATAGCGTGGCGCAGCGAACCAATGAAATCGGCATCCGCATGGCGCTGGGCGCTGACCGTTCTAGTGTCATGGAACTGGTGCTGACTGGAGCCTTTCGCCGCGTCCTGCTTGGCCTGGCGGTGGGACTGCCATTGGCAGTCGGGGCAGGCAAGCTGATCTCCTCGCAGCTGTTTGGAGTTTCATTCTGGGATCCGCTTGCGCTGTCAATCGCAGCCCTGTCCCTGGCGGCGTGCGCGTTCTTTGCTGCGATTATCCCAGCAGGAAGAGCGGCCTCGATCTCGCCGATGAACGCACTTCGTACGGAGTGACTGCTTAATTGACAGCCGGTTGGATTCCCACAGCGGCATACACCCGCGAGCTGTCGTATAGCACGCCGTTTTTCACAACCAGCCTGCAGCGGCGGATGTCCGAGATATTTTCCGTGGGATTGCCGTCAACAAGCAGAAGGTCGGCACGCTTTCCTGCCACGATCGAGCCAAGTTGATTGTCCTGCTTGAGCAGGCGCGCAGCATTCAGCGTCGCGATCTGCAGAGCCTTGGCCGGCGGGATTCCGGCGCGGACTTCGAGCTCGAGTTCCCGGTGCAGCATAATCCCGGCGGTAGCGTCCGTACCCGCGAGGATAGGAATTCCCGCGTCGTACATCCGCCTCGTCATACGCAACATCGCGTCATACGAATCGCGGTATAGCTGGTCGTTCTGCTCCGTTACCGGAAGGCCGCCGCTATAAGCGCCGCGTTGTATTTGCGCGGGAAGCCGGTTCAAGACCGGCGCGAAATCCGGTGATACCTTGCCCGGCCTGCCGGTGAACATGCCCTCAAAAGTAGCCAGCGTTACGTCCACCGTCGTGTGATGTGTCTTCAGCAAGTCGATAAATTGGGTAACTTCCGCCGATTGCAAATCCAGCTTGGCGGCATTGTCGCCAACGGCGGTAAAGCGTTCGGGCGTTCGCGTGTCCTTGACCTTCGACGCGAGAAAGTTCAGGAAGATGAAGTTAATGTGCTGGATCTCATCTGCGCCCGCTTCCACGAACTGGCTGGCAATCATTCCATTTGGGATGTGTCCGCTTACGCGCAGACCGCGTTCGTGCGCGAGTTTCGTAATTGCGGGAACGAACGCTGGATTCAGCGAGCTGTACAGCTTGATCTGCACGTAGCCAAGGTCGGCATATCGATTCACGTCGGCAAGCGCTTCCTCAGATGTGTCCGCGTATAAACCCGTCGGAGCCTGGAAAGGGCCGCGACCATCGATAAATCCTGCCTTCCACACACGCGGGCCGATCGTTGCGCCCGATTCCCACTGGTCCTGCAAGTGCTTGAGCTGGTCGATATCGTTGCCCATATCCCGGGCGCTGGTTACTCCGCTCGCGATGTTCAAGAGTCCATCGACCGACTGCAGGTGAGCGTGCATGTCGAATAGGCCAGGCAGAAGAGTTCGTCCGTGGCCGTCAACGCGCTGTGAGTTCGCGGGCACGCTTGTGTTGGCGGAAGACCCGACGCTGACAATCTTGTCGCCTGCAATTACTACCGTTTGATCGTCGCGCGCGACGGCCTGCTCTGAATCGAACAAACGAACGTGCTCGATCGCCAGTGGGTGCTGCAGGTGCTGCGCCAGCTCGTGAGCTAAACGGATGCTGCGAGCGTCTTGCGCGGCGCGATCGACTGCAAACAGCCGGTCATTGCTGCTCTCCCATCCTTCGCGCAGGAATGCGAACCACGGGCCGGGAATGCCGAACAGGTGGTGATCGTCATCGAGCCAAAGAACCTGTGGCTCGAATCCGAGGCCGGTGATTCCGTACTCGCTGACGTGTATCTTCCGGCCTTCATTCTCCAGCGTGAGCTCTCCCATCTTTTCCAGGCGTGCCTCACCGCCGGGAAGAAGTTTTACGGGAGCGCCGTTTGCCTTCAGGAGTGACGCCACTAGAAAAGCGGTTTCAGCCGCAGGTCCGTTGTTGCTGATATAGAAGCCTGCTGTCTGCGATTCTCCGTGCTCCGACGTACTTTTCCAGCGATAGACGCCGTTCTCCGCCGAGAAATGTTCATCGACCGGAGCTTTGAGATAGTCGTTTCCTGAAATGTCTGTGCGCGTCGGCTGGCCATGGTTGTCGAGCACGTAGTGCGCGGTGATCTTCGGGCCCCGACCGCGATCATTGAACTCAAAGCTCGAATCGACAGTGCCGTTCGCGCCGTACGTGTCCACTTCGCTTCCCGCAGTTTTGTGGTTGCTGACAATCGTGTAGCGGAGCGTTTGGCATGTAGCTGTGCAGAGAAAGGTCAGGAAGAAAAGGCCAATGCGTGGAAGCATGGCCAGACATTATTGCACTGCATGCACATATTTCTGCCGGCACGCTTCTGCCGGCAGATTTCAAGACCTGCTTTTCCACACCTCCGCACAGGAAACCCACCGTTTCCCGCATGATTTCCGCAATCTTTAGTTTCTGAATGGTTGCTGTACGGAGAAGAGGAGAGAAGAATCGTCACGCTCGGTTCAGGAGGCATTCCCCGTGCTGAAAGATTCCGACCAGCGCTGCGACGGCCAGCGCTTGCTCAAACAACTCCGCGAACATTACAGCAAACCGGTCCGCTCCATTGATCCTCACAAGAGCATTCCTCCAGCGCGCGTGAAACTCGACAAAAGACGCATTTCGCGTCGCAAAGCCTAAGAAGAGAACCGCCTGCGCAGCCGCTCGCGCAGCCGCGTGGCCGCTGCGGGGATTTTTGCATGGCTGCTCGACATCGCGTTTAGCTGTCGGTTATTCCCTCGTGTCCAGCTCTTCAACTAAATAATTAGTTACTTTTTTCCGGCTGCCGCGTCCAATAATTCAGGGAGGACGAAGTGCCGCCGCGCCGGTCGGAGACGCTAACGGAAGCCGAGCTTCGAGTGATGAACGTGCTGTGGGAGAAAGGCCCAGCCAGTGCACAGCGGGTGCTCGAGTCGCTTCCAGAGAAGCTGAACCTGGCCTACAACTCCGTTCTGACGACGATCCGCGTGCTGGAAAAGAAAGGGTACGTCCAGCATACAAAGGACGGTCGCGCGCACATTTATGAGCCGCTCGTCGGACGCGATGAAGCCAGCCGCTCCGAAGTCCGCCACCTGGTAAGCCGCTTCTTCAGCAACTCGCACGAACTGCTCCTGCTGAACCTTCTTGAAGAACAGAACCTCGATCCGACCGAACTCAAGCGACTGCGGGAAATCCTGCAATCCAGCGCGGAGGAGAAGTGATGTCCTCCCTCGACGCTCTTGTGCAGCTCGCCGGGACGCACTTTTTGAACGGAATCGTTGAAGGCGCAGCAGTTGCAGTTTTTGCTTCTGTATTGCTGGGCCTGCTCACGTCCAAGAGTTCTGGGACGCGCTTCGGGGTCTGGTTTTCTTCGTTGCTCGCAGTCGCCGCGCTCAGCATCGCCATCTTCATTCCCGGCGTGCCCGCGCTTTCAGCGCACGGCCCTCGCTTTGTATTTCCCATCCGCTGGGCTGAATACGCGTTCGCTGCCTGGGCTGTATTGGCCGCAGCAGGATTGTTGAGAGTTCTTCTCGGCCTCAAAAAGATTGCGCAGATCCGGCGCCGTTGCGTTGCCGCTCCGGAGAACATCGTTGAGCCTGCTTTCTCCGAGTTGCTAAATCAGCTTGGATTCAAGCGGACCGTTCGACTTCTGGTCTCAGACGAGCTGCGTGTGCCGACCGCGATGGGATTTCTTCGGCCCGCCGTTGTTCTGCCGCGCTGGGTGATCGAAGAACTCTCGCCCGAAGAATTGCGGCCCGTGATTCTGCATGAACTCGGGCATCTGCGCCGCTGGGACGACTGGACTAACCTGGCGCAGAGAGTTATTCGCGCCCTGCTCTTCTTCCATCCCGCCGTTTGGTGGATCGATTCCCGGCTGTCGCTCGAACGCGAGATGGCCTGTGACGACCTTGTGCTCTCCCGAACTGGGAATGCCAGAGCTTACGCCGAATGCCTGGTCGCTCTGGCCGAGAAAGCTGCCGCACGCAGCGGAATGGCGCTTGCGCTGGCGGCTGTGAGCCGCATGCGACAAACGGCCACGCGCCTGGCGCGCATCCTCGAGCACAACCGTTTGGTGGAAACGCGGCTTTCACGCCCGGCAGTGGCCGTAGTCGCCCTGGTGGGCTCGGCCGCGCTGATCGCCTTACCGCGCACGCCGGCGCTGATTGCCTTCCAAAGTGCGACGTCTGCGACATCGACTTCAGCCATGTCAGTCCGGGAGGCGGGAACATCGATGTTGCGCCCAGCTTCCTACAGAGTCGAGCAGGGCGTCCCTCATGTAGTTCCAGCCATGCTGCGTGCGGACGATTCAGCTCGCTTTGCAGGGAAGAGGCGAGGTCAATTGCATAAGAAGGCTGCCGGCCAGGCTGCAAACAGAAACCGCACGAAGTCTGCGCTGCTAACGCAAGCGAGCATGCGTGCATCGGAGCAGTCTTCGCCGACGTTCTTGCTTGTTGTGGAGACCAGTGACGATTTCATTGGCGTTTCCCATGTTTGGACATTGTGTGTCTGGCGTGTTCCATACAGTCCCAATTCGGGATCGACGGCACGCCAACGTCAGCAGGAGGAGATCGTTTCGAAATCGATCTAACGAAGAAAAATTTTTGTCATCAACAACTAATTATTTAGTTCTAAGGAGAAGCTAGAAATGAGTATCAAGAACTTGAAAACAGCGCTGGGGAGGCGTGTTCTCGCTCCAGCGCTTGCGTTAGCAACCATCGCATCATTCGGCGCCTATGAGTGCCTGAAACCTGCTGCGGCGCACGCCTCTTCGGTGATGAGCTCTGCCCCGGCGCCGCTCGACGAGAACAGCGTCGGCGCACTGCTCTCAATTGACCATGCTATGGAGACACTGGCTGCCCGAGTCACTCCGGCGACAGTCAACGTTACAGTCACTTCCAAGCGCAAGGTCGACCTCTCTGACGAAGGTGTGCCTGAGGGCTTCCAGAACATTCCTGGTTTTGGTCAGTTCTTTGGGCAGCAGTTCGGCCAGCGGGTGCAGCCGCAGAACCGTGTGGAGCACGGCTTGGGCAGCGGCGTGATCATCTCGCCTGACGGCTACATTGTTACCAACAACCACGTGATTGACGGCGCAGTGGACATCAACGTGACCATGAGCGACCGCCGCGTGTTTGCAGCCAAGCTCGTAGGCCGCGATCCCATGACCGATCTCGCAGTGCTCAAAATCAACGGCACGAATTTTCCCAGTGTGCCGCTGGGCGATTCGACGCAGCTGCATCCCGGTCAAACGGTGCTGGCATTCGGCAATCCTTATGGATTCCGCTTTACCGTGACTCGCGGCATCGTGAGCGCGCTGAATCGACCGAATCCCGACCTCAGCGATCGGCGCAAGCCCGGCGAGTTTATTCAGACCGACGCCGCCATCAATCCCGGTAACTCCGGAGGACCGCTGGTGGACGCTCGCGGCGAAGTCGTGGGAATCAATACCTTCCTCATCTCCGACTCCGGTGCCTTTTCGGGAATGGGATTTGCCATTCCCACACAGATCGTTCGTCCAATCGTGAACGAGATCATGCGCGACGGGAAAGTGAGGCACGCCTACATGGGAGTCGGCATCAATGACGTGACGCCGGAGAACTCAAAGTTCTTCAATGTCGCGAAAGCCCAAGGCGCGGTTGTAAGCGAAGTGCAGCCGGATTCACCCGGAGCGAAAGCCGGCTTGAAAGTGGGCGACGTCATCACCCGGATCGACGGACGCGAGGTTACCGACGCCGGTCAGCTTCAGGTAGAAGTCAGCCAACTGCAGCCGGGCACGACCGTAAAACTCGATGTGATGCGCGACGGCAAGAACCTGAATCTTCCAATCACGGTTGAGGAACTAGGCGGCAAGAACAGCAGCGAGCGCGCGAGCAATCCGGAGGGCAAAGCGCGCTGGGGAGTCGGACTCGGCGATCTCGATTCCGACACGCGCCAGCAAATCCAGGCGCCGGAAAGCGTTCGCGGCGCGGTGGTCGAGCAGGTGCAGCCGGGCAGTCCGGCAGACAACGCTGGCCTGTCCAGCGGCGACGTCATCCTGCAGGTCAACCACAAACCCGTGACCTCAGCCAAGGACGCGAAAGACCTGCTCTCCTCGATTCCGACTGGCCAGGACGCGCTGGTGCTGGTCTGGTCAAACGGCGGAAGCTCGTTCCGCGTGATGAAGTCCGGCAACAATTCATAACCGCTATACCGGAAGCGGACTCAGGGCGCCTCGTAGATATCTGCGAGGCGCTCGTTCTATTTACCAACTTTGTAGGCAGGGTTTTCGCTTGACATGCCGGCGAAACGGCCTTAGCAAGAGGGGTGGAATGAAAAACCATCTCCAATCGGGTAAACGTGTATATCGGACTTGGCCGGCTGAGGCTCCCCCATCGGAGAACGCAGGCGTTCCTCAATTCCTTGTGCTATGGGATATCCCATCAGTTTCGATGGGATATCCCATGCGATCCCATAGGGACCTGATGGGATATCCCATAGGGACTTGATGGGATATCCCATAGGGATCCGATGGGACCCGATGGGATCGGCAGGGATCTCATGGGACCTTGCGAGTAAATTGTCGAAACCTGGGCTAGGTGCTGAAGTCTCAAGTGTCCAGTTTGCGGACAGGAATCTCAAAGCCGGACAGAGTTCAGTCGAATCACCATTTTCGATTCGGTGTAAGCCTCAGAAAACATTTGCCTAGGCTGGCGAAAGAGTTGCTCATTCACGGGTGGCCTCCGTGTGTGCGTGACCCGGGCGACTGGCTGAGGGGCGAATATGCGAATACTGCTGGCGGAAGATTCTCGATATCAGCGGGCGATGTTGCAGGGACAGCTCGAATTTTGGGGTCATTCGGTCATTTGCGCCGAGACCGGCGATGCCGCGCTGCAGATGCTCTCCGCGCCCAACGCGCCGAGACTGGCAATTCTTGATTGGGACATGCCGGGAAAGACCGGTCCGGAAATCTGCCGTCAGCTGCGCAACCAGGACGGCGATTACATCTACACGATCCTTCTTACTGCGCGCGACAGTCACGTGGAGATCGCCGATGGGCTCACCGGCGGCGCTGACGACTTCATCTCCAAGCCGGCCCACATGCTCGAGCTCCGCGCCCGCATTCACGTAGGGGAGCGCATCGTAGCCATTCACGACGAGCTGAAGTGCGCTCGCGAGCGCCTGCAGTTTGAAGCTACGCACGACGCGCTCACTGGGCTCTGGAATCGGCGCGCGATCCTGAAGTTTGTCGAAACCGAACTGGCCCGCTGTGCACGCAACGGCGGAAGCTGCTCCGTGCTGATGATCGATATCGATCACTTCAAGAACATTAACGATGAATACGGACACGCCGCAGGAGATCGCGTGCTGATCGAGATCGCCGGGCGTTCGGGAGAAGTTGTGCGTCCGTACGACTTTCTTGGACGCTACGGGGGAGAGGAATTTCTGGCCGTATTGCCCGGAGCCGATCTTGACGGTGCGCGCGAAGTTGCGGAAAGAATGCGCCTGACCGCCAGGTCTGTGCGCTTCGATGAGCAACCGGCGCTCGAGGTTTCGATGAGCATCGGCTGTGCGGAATTTACGCGTGGGCAGTCCGCCAACGAACTGATCCAGATGGCCGATGCGGCGCTCTATGCCGCCAAGCGCAATGGTAGAGATCGAGTAGAACCGGCGATCGCTTCGATTCCCGTTTCGGGAAAGTGCGTCAGTATGCCGGTGATGTCCTTTGCACGATAGAGCGACTTAGCAAACCACAGAGGACACAAAGTCTCACGAAGGAATTCCAGAAACTCAATAGAACCTCTGTGATCCTTTGTGTCCTCTGTGGTTAGCTGCTCTATACCTTCTTTGTCACCTTCGCCACCCACCAGCGCGCGCCGACAAACAAGAAGCGCCAGTCGTGAAAGAACTCCGGCGGCTTGCCTTCAAAGGCATGCCCCACGAACTGAAAAATCCAGCCGATAACAAAGAGAGTCAGCGCTACTTTCCAGAGTCCAGCCACGAACACTGAAATCGGCGCCAGCACCAGGGAAAGAGCAATCAGAGGAATGCCTATGGTGTGGCAGGCGCGGTTCACGGCATTCTGGTGGCTCGTCGAATACTGTGCGATCCACTCGTTCCAGGAACGTCCGAAGAACATGAGAAAGCTCCTGAGCTTCTAAGCTGCTGAGCTTCTGAGTAAGCCTCTAAGCAAGTGCGCTTCTACGCTGTTTAAGCCCCAAGCAAGTGCTCGGGAACCACTGCAACCCGTTTTTCCTTAAGCGCAGAAAGCTATGCGCAATCCCACTTCGGCAAACGCGCTCGGCTCAGCAGCTCAGAAGCTTAGCAGCTTAGAAGCTCTTTCAGAAGCTGTTTGGCGGAGCCTGCGCAACATGCGCCTGGGGAATGATCACCGGCTCTTCCGGAATGATGATCCAGGCGATCAGATAGGCGATGAGTCCCAGTCCGCCGCTGCAGATTCCCAAAACGAGCCAGATAAGGCGAACCAGCGTGACGTCAATGTCCAGATGCCGCGCGAATCCCATGCATATGCCGGCGATTTTGCGGCCTTCGCGGGCGCGCTCCAGCGGACGGCGCACTACGCGCGCTCCCAACTGACGTCCGCAGGCGGAGCAGTACAGGCAGTCATCGGCCATGGTGCGTCCGCAGAAATTGCAATACATAAAGCCTCCTGGTTAGATCTCTTCGCTAAAAGGACGGTGCGCTAAATCGAGCCTGCGCAGATGCACGGGCCCATCCTTCCCCTACCGGATTGGTTCAGTACTCCATGAAACGATGACGTTCGCTAAAAAGTTCCATTAACGAGGATGCCTACTGAGCCCGATACGGGTCGCGCAGCAGCTTGCGGGCAATTTCCGCCTGCGTGGAGGTATTGTCCTGCGCGATGACCGTCTGATATTCCTGCACGGCCTGGTTCCGCTTGCGCAGTACATCGTACATCTCGCCGGCAGCGAGTTCGGCACGCTGCTTTAGACTGAGCTGTCCGTTGGGAACGCCGGCTGTGAATTCATATTCCTTCAATGCGCCTTCATAGTCCTTCTGTCCGCGCAGACTTTCAGCCAGGCCGAAGGCGGCAAATTCCACATGCGGTCCGGCATAGTCTCCCGATTTGGCATTATCGAGCACCTTCTCATAGCACCCGATCGAATCGGGACCTTTGCCGCCGTCCTTCAGAAGATTGCAGTGTTCGAGAGCAAAGAGAAAGTTTTTGGGATATTGGCCGGTAAGCGTTCCCACTACGGCACTGGCTTCGCTGTAGCGGCCTTCGCGTCGCAGAAAGAATGCGAGGGCGACACGGGCATCAACGCTCGATTCGTGTCCTTCTTTAGACGCTTGTTCCAGATACTCGAGGCCTTTCCTTTTGCTGCCGCTCAGTCCTGCAATGCCGGCCAGGATCTTCACGGGAACAGGCAGGCTGCCGACAACGTAATTGTGAGCTCCGACGATGGTCTTGGCGTCGATGTACTGGGGATCGATCTGCAGCACGCGTTCATGATCGTGGCGCGCAGCTACGGCGTTGCGCAGGGCCGCAGCGAAGCTCTTGTCCACTAATGCCATGTACGTAGATTTCAAGCCGCGTGCCACTCCGCGGACGTAGAGCGCGTCCACATCATTTGGATTTTTCGCAAGGTGGGCGTCGCAGAGTTTTACTGCTTGCGCCGTGAGTTGATCCACTTCCGCGCGGACGGTTGGATCGCCGTTGGCCGCGCGGCCGCTGAGGAAGCCTTCGTGCGCATAGAGCGTGGTGTCGAGAAGGTTCAGGCGATACAGCTCACGAAATACGGTCGCCTGCAGAATGTGGACCACTGCGAATGGATCGTCGGGGTGCGCTTTCTCGACGCGCTCAAATATCGTGAGTGCCTTGTCATATTCGAGGTTGTAGAAATCGTCGAGCGCCTGCTTTACCTGCGGGTCCTGGTCAGCGCGATAGCCAGTCGGCGACGGAGGCACGGCGGCGCGCAGCAATTCCGCGGTCAGGTTGAGGGTAGTTACCAGCAAGGCACCGAGGAAACACTTTAGAAGCACCGCTCCGAGTCGGTTCAGGGAGGTAAGAACCGGGTAAGGCTTCATGGTGGGGTACTTGCGAAGTTTACCTGATATGGCCGGCGCACCAAAGCAGGTACAAACAATCTGCCCCCGGGGGAGACTGCGAGAGACCAACTACATATGAACAGGCTGGCAAAGGCGGCGAAGGAATTCTACACAGAAGCAGAAGCCGCAGCGGAGCTGAAGATCTCCGTCGAAAGACTCCATAATCTACTTGATCGCAAGCTGTTTAACGACGGCTCCAGCCGTCCGCCATCAGTCAGCTTTCAGACCACCGACCTCATTCTGCTCCGTTTCTGGCTCGAGCAGGACCAGCCCAAGCTCATCCAGATGCCGGCGCGCAGTATGCGCATGCCAACCGGAACTGCTGACATCGAAGGGTAAAAGTTTCATCGCGGCAGCAGCTCACGTTTTGTTGCTGCCGTTATAAACCTTTCATTTTCCGCTACTTCTCTTTGTGCGCACTTTGGCTGCTCATTTGCGGGAGCAAGGCTAAGGACCCTTTTAACAATGAGTACTAACCCTCTCAGGAGAGAAGGCGGCTACTGGAAGCCGGTGCTGGACTACGAGCACTGGGACGATGAGAATCGTTCCGGCTACTCGCA
This sequence comes from Acidobacteriota bacterium, assembly GCA_019243475.1. Classification (GTDB taxonomy): domain Bacteria; phylum Acidobacteriota; class Terriglobia; order Terriglobales; family Acidobacteriaceae; genus Gp1-AA112. The sequence goes on from JAFAUE010000419.1 coordinate 18,252, forward strand.
ATCCGTTAGCTCAGGCGCCGTTGTCGAGCAGCCTGTGAGGCACGACCTCTGCCACCACTGCGGTTCGGAGTTTGTGGTTGACTCCCCCTATTGCCGCATGTGCGGACGAGGACGCGAGGAGGAGGTCCGGCCGGAGTCGCGTTGGGCGGCCTTCCACATCGATCATTTCCGAACTCAGCTTGGCCTTACCGTGGGCGCAAGCGTCTGCCTGGTTGTAGGTATTTTGTGTGTTCTGGCCGCTATTATTGTGAGCTTCGTTTACACGGCAGGAACGCTGGTCGATTGGCAGGCAATTCAAATCTGGCGCACCGAGTGGCTGATCGCTGCCGGCGTTGCTTTCCTCTGCGGCATTCTGCTCAACAGCAAGAAGAAGCCTGATCCGAAACAATAAACCGGCGGAGTTCTTTTCTCTTACACTGCAGCGCGGTTATTGCTCGCTCTTTGCCTGATCAGGTCCTGCATTCACCTGAACGCTCTGCACCGCGTAGTGCGTGCCTTCGAACCTCGCGACTACTGTTACTTGGCTTCCTACGGTCAGATTCTGCGGGACGGTGGTTCCATCAAGAAGCACTTCGTAGGTTTTGCCGTCAGCCTGATTCTCAATTGCCAGCAGTCCTGAACGCATGTCCAGGTGAGTGACGCGTCCGAAATAGGTAAATGAAGTTCCCGGCTCGGCGATAATCGATACTTCGTCCGCAATGCCGGTGGTGCGGGAGTGCGGCGAGAACTTTACGGCAATCAGAGCGCCCGGCTGCAGCGAACTCGAGGACGCAGTCGACTGCCCATTCTTAATCACGGTTTGCGGCCCAATTCGGAACTTGACGTTCGTTCCCGCGAGGTCGTCGCGCACCGTCATGTCGCCGCTCTTTGCGCTGTAGCTGACGATCTGCCCGTGCGCATCGGCCGGACTGTTGCCGGTCTCCACATGAACGTTCTTGGCGAAGACCTTGCCTTCGAATAATTGTGTGTCGAGGTAAACGCGATCGCCCGACTTCACGGCGAGCTGCGTCGTCTCTTTTCCATCGCGATAAAAATGAGTTCGCTGATCGAACTTCACGCGCATGGTTCCGGTGCCGTAAATGCGCACAGTCATGTGATCGCGAATCTGGTCAATGCTCTTGACCGTGCCTCCGAGCAGCGAGAGCTTACTGGTCTGCAGCGGATGAGGCGCGAGAAGGTCGGCAACGTCGGTTGGATCGGCGAGGCCTCCGCCGGCCAGCGTCTTCGTGACTGGCTGAGGCGCGGGCGTGACCAGCGAATTTCCAGCATTGACCGTGGGCAGGGCAGTTCCTGCATCGGGAGACGGGCGGGGATTACTCACGGTCGCGCCTGCACCGTTCGGCGTCCGGCCTACGGTCTGGACGGTCGTCTGGTCCATATGCGTGCCGGGGGCAGGCGAGGCTGAGGTTCCCGACGGCTGTTGTGCGGCGGCAAATCCCGTTATGAGTGCGACAGCGGCAAAGGTGAAGAAGCGAGACATCCTCTCTCCAGATGCGAACTTCAATAGACGCAGAGAGAGCAGCAGCTCTCACGTCCTCCACTTGGATGCAGAGGAGAGTTGCAGCGGTAGTACGTAAGGGCGCGTGCAACCTAAAATCCAGTGCTGCTACTCACATATCCAGACTGCTCTGGCCAGCAGAATGGATTTCTGCGCGCCGGATGCAAAGGAGTATTGACCCTGGTGACAAAGCTGCGCTCACGCCTTCTCCTGATTCTGCTCTCGTCGCTGCTACTGACCACGCTGCTGCATGCCGAAGAAAAGACCTGGCGCATCAACATCCCCAAGCGCACCAAGCCGACGCCCGTCCAGGCGCTGAATCGCGACGGCGTGAAGGCTATTGAAGGCCATCAGTACGAGAAGGCGAAGAAGCTTTTCTACAAAGCGTATCTGCTCGATCCTAACGACCCCTTCACGCTCAACAATTTGGGATACATGGCCGAACTCGACGGCGACGTCGAGCGCGCGCAGCGCTTCTACCAGTTGTCTCAGGAGCAAAACTCGCAGGCCACGGTGGATCGCTCCAGCGAGGATAAAGACAAAGGCAAGACGGTCGCGCAGGTCGCCGGACACGCCGAATCGGCCGGCGTCCAGCTGAACGTGATGAACGTAGAAGCCATCAGCCTGCTGAATCACGACCGCGTAGCCGAGGCCGACGCCGTACTGCAGAAGGCCCTTCGCCTCGACCCGCGAAATCCGTTCACGCTGAACAATATGGGCTACACGAAGGAGAAGGAAGGCGAGCTCGAGGCCGCCGTCAACTTCTATCGCCAGGCGGCCGCCGCTCATTCGGAAGAGCCGGTGATCGTCACGGTAAACCGAGCGTGGCGCGGACAGGCCATCAGCAAAATTGCCGGCGACAACGCAAAGAAAATCCAGTCGGCACTGAAGAAGGAAAGCACGGTTGAAGCCCGGGTAGCGCGGCTCAATCAGCGGGGCGTCTCGGCGCTCAATCGCAACGACCGCGCCGACGCGCGCAAGTATTTCACTGAGGCATTTAAGCTCGCTCCGGAGGACGCATTCACCCTGAACAACATGGGATACGTCGCCGAGCTGGACGGCGATCGCGAGTCGGCGGACTACTACTACGCCAAAGCCAAAGACGCCGACAATCACGAGCGCCATGTCACCCTGGCCTCGCGCCGCGAGGACGAAGGCAAGAAGCTGACGGAGGTCGCGGTCAAGAACGATACCCAGGCCGAAGCCAGCATTCAGACCGAGCAGGAGATCAACCGCCGCCACGGCAAGGCTCCGGTGTTGATCGAGCGCCGTACGCATCGTCCCGCAAGTGTCGAACCCGACCAGGACCAGAAGCCTGACCAGGACCAGAACCCACAGACCGACACCAACGATCAGAGCCCGCGCTAAAGCTTTGCTTCGGGCCCCCCAAAATTCCCTGCGCAGGGAAAGTAGCAGGGAATTTTTTCCCGTAAAATTTTTTTGAAAGCGAAAGTTACAGTTTTCTGCCCAAAATCGCGAAATTTTCAGGACAGGCAGGGAATTAGCAGGGAATTTTTTCTGACAGGGTCCTCACTGGGGTACACCCCTGCATGGAAAACCTGGTCGCCGCAACTGGGCTCAATTGTTCCACGTGGAACAATTGCAACCAGTGCAGAACCGTTCCCGGCAGCGACCGGGTGAGCGCGGGGCGCCGACCCTACGGCTGTCGGTTCTGACGGTTACCCGGAGAACAACCCTCGCTTAAGCCGATAGGCTTCTGGATTCAAAGCTCAAACAGGTGGTTGATCGGTCCGGGCCCCTTCCCAACTGAATAGGACGTTCGCAGCGCCTTAGTGACGTACTCCTTGGCGGCCGCAACCGCGTCCGGCAATGACTTTCCCAGGGCTAAATTACAGGCCAGCGCCGTCGAGAAGGCGCAGCCGGTTCCGTGCGTATTGCCCGTATCGACCCTCGATCCGGGAAAGCGGCGGAACTCTAAGGCCCCGTGTCGCGAGCCCTCCGCGAGCAGATCCACCGGCTCGGGCAAATGGCCGCCGGTGATTACGACGCTCCGGGCGCCTCGCTGGCGCAGACGGCGCGCGGATTCTTCCATCGACGGCAAATCGCGCACCTCGATGCCGGCAAGCAATGCGGCCTCGGCCAGATTGG
>JAFAUE010000130.1 GCA_019243475.1 Acidobacteriota bacterium
TGCGGGAAAGTATCGCGGTCCGCTGCACGGGCTTCCCTGGGGCGCGAAAGACCTGCTGGCGGTAAAGGGCTATCGCACAACGTGGGGCGCCGGCGGATTCGAGCAGCAGAACATCGATGAAGATGCGACGGTCGTAAAACGACTCGATGAGGCCGGCGCAGTCTTGGTGGCGAAGCTCACACTCGGCGCGCTGGCAATGGGCGACAAATGGTTCGGCGGAATGACTCGCAATCCATGGAATCCGCATCAGGGTTCTAGCGGATCTTCGGCGGGATCGGCATCCGCCACAGCGGCAGGCTGCGTGGCATTCGCTATCGGTTCCGAGACGCTCGGTTCGATCTCTTCTCCATCCACGCGCTGCGGAACCACTGGTCTGCGACCAACCTTCGGACTCGTGCCGCGAACAGGCGCGATGGCGCTATCCTGGACTATGGACAAGCTCGGCCCGATCTGCCGCGCCGCCGAGGATACTGCGCTGGTTCTACATGCAATCTACGGTCCTGACGGACAGGACCGCACCGTGCGCAACGCCATCTTCAATTGGGACGCGACGGTTGATTGGCGCAAGCTGCGCGTCGGCTATTTCAAGGATGAATTTGAGTTAAAGCCTCCAAGCGAACCGGCGCCGCCGACGGAACAAACTTCGGTCTCGCCCGAAGAGCAGAAGAAACGCGAGGAAAGCCGCCGTCAGCGGCAGATGGCGCAAGAGCGTCGCAAGTACGACCAGCGCTTCAACGATGCCACTCTTGCCAAGTTAAAAGAGATGCGTGTGAACCTTATTCCCGTGGATCTACCGAAATTTCCTTACGGCGCAATGACGCCGCTGCTCACCGCCGAGGCTGCCGCTGCGTTTGACGACCTCACCCGTTCGGGTCGTGACAAACTGCTGACTGAGCAATCTCCTGATGACTGGCCCAACCTATTCCGCATCGCCCGCCTCACGCCTGCCGTCGAGTACATCCAAGCCAATCGCGCACGAACGATGGCGATGGAGCTTTGGAAAAAATTGTTCGCCGATCTCGACGTGATTGTCTCGCCGACGGCCAGCGAGCAGCTTGTTGCAACCAATCTCACCGGAAATCCGGCGGTGATTATGCCCAATGGCTTTCGCGGTCCGGACGCGCCCAAGCCTCCGCGCAAAGACAATGGCGACGACGACGGAATCGGGGGCCCGGGCACGCCCGTGAGCCTTACCTTCCTCGGACCACTGTATGGCGAAGCTAAGCTGCTGGCATTCGCGAAGGCCTATCAGGAAGCAACCGGATTTCACCTCAAGCATCCTGATCTCGACGCAGAGCTGGCCGACCTGAAACCGCAGGACTGACGTCATTCAGTATGATGTCTCGCCTATGAAATCTGCGTTCTTGCGAGGCACGGCATGCCGCGTCTTCGCTTTCATCTTTCTTATCTCATCCGGTTCGCTGGCGCAGAACGGACTCACCCCTCAACAGGTGGCGCAAATCGATGAACTTGTCTCGAGAACGCTGACCGAGTCTGGCGTGCCTTCCGCGTCAATCGCTGTCGTAAAGGACGGAAATCTTGCACTAGCCAAAGGGTATGGCAACGCGCGGATCTCACCTCCGCTGGCTGCAAAGCCGAAAACTCGATATGCCATCGGTTCCCTTTCGAAGCAATTTACGGCGGCAGCGATTCTGCTGCTGCAGCAGCAACACAAGCTCTCTATCGACGATTCAGTTGCGAAGTACCTGCCCGCGTTGACGCGAGCCAATGAAGTCACCATCCGCGAACTGCTTTCCCACACTTCGGGATATCAGGACTACTACCCCCAGGACTACGTTCCCGAGTTCATGCAGCAACCGGGAAGCACGCAGCAAATCCTGGATACCTGGGCAAAGCGCCCGCTCGACTTCGATCCGGGAACCAAATGGCAGTACAGCAACACGAACTTTGTCATTGCCGGCGCAATCGCGGAAAAGGTGGCGGGGGAACCGCTGTTCAAATTTCTCAATGATCGCATCTTTCGCCAGCTTGGCATGAGTTCCGTGTTTGATATCGACCACAATCAGCCTGCACCTGCAGACGCTCTCGGCTACTTCAGCTACGGCACGGGTCCCAATCGGGTGCAAAAGAAGGAAGGCGATGGCTGGCTCTTTGCCGCTGGAGAACTGGCAATGACCGCGTCCGACCTGGCCAAATGGGACATTTCCATGATGAACGAATCGCTGCTTCAGCCTGCTTCCTACCGGCAGATGGGGACGGAAATGATGCTCAAGAGCGGTGTCGGCGCGGGCTACGGTCTGGGAGTTGTGGTGTCGATTTGGGAGACGCACCGACGAATTTCCCACACAGGCGAAGTGAGCGGCTATACCACAATGAACGCCGTGTTTCCTGACGAACACCTGGCCGTGGTCGTGCTCACCAACAAAATGGCGGGGACGGCCGCATCCCCCATCGGCGACGGCATCGCACGCATACTCTTCACCCAGACTACAGCGCAGGATGTGCGCGAAGCAGGCCGCGTAAAGACCATTTTGGGACAACTGCAGTCGGGGACCATTGACCGCACACAGTTCACTGAAAGCTGTAACCTCTACTTCAGCAGTGACGCCGTGCACGATTACGCCGCGACGTTAGCCGGACTCGGGGAGCCGCAGTCCATCACGCTCAACAAAGAAGGACCGCGAGGGGGAATGATGTTCCGTTCCTGGCACGTAAGCTACGCGGCAAAAGAGTTTGAAGTCACCGAATACGAGCAGAGCGACGGAAAGCTGGAGCAGTTTCTGGTTTTACCGGAAACATAGATCGAGGCCGACCGTTGCGGTCATTGCGCGGCTGACGCAGCCGGCGCGGCTGAACCGCTTGCTACCGTCGGGTTCTCGGAACTGATGACCACGCCATCGAAAGCTGTGGACGCTATCAGATGTCCGTGATCATCGAGCACAGAACGCAACAGCCAGCCGGAATCCTCGTGCTGCCACGTGACACCACTGTCGCTCGAAGAAAAAATCTCGGTCGAGTTCATGGCCGTCACGAAAAGACGATTGCTCTCGTGGTCGTAAAAAGCGGAAGCAAGGTCCACTACGGGGAGCCTCAAGCTGCGTTCCCACGTGTCTCCGCCGTCCTGGCTGTGATATAGACCTTCGCGCGATGCGACCCAGATGCCGCCATCGGGAGTGATGGCGAAATCGCGAATGGATGTAATCACGCCGGGCAGTTTCGCTTCGTACCACTTGTCGCCATCGTCAACTGAGGCAAGGAGGTAATTGCGTCCGGCCGCCGCCATCAGCTTGGGCGTAGCGCGAACGAGCACGAAATCGGTGTGGCCAAGCAGCGGACCGCCCTGCCACGAACGTCCCGAATTGGAACTGGTGAATAGTCCCTGCGAACTTGCCACCAGCAACCGACTTTTGTGTACTTCGATATCGGCAACGCGGCCGCGCAGCAACCCACTCTTGACTTCTTTGCGATAAACAGCTTTACGCGTTCGCGTGGCTTTGCGTACCAGGACTAAATGTTCGTTCGCGACTCGATCCAGCGGACGCCAGCGGCCTGTTTCACTCGAAACCAGCTCGAATACGCCGTTGCTCGTTCCTGCCAGGAGGCGCGGGCCGGTCTTACGCAGCGCGAATACGTCGCGCCCATCAAGTCCTGTGCTGATCTGCTTCCAATGCGTTCCGCGATCGCGGCTTTCAAACACTCCGCCATACTGCTTGTCGTTAACCAGACCGGCGTAGAGCGCGCTCGAATCTTCGGGATCGGCGATTAGCGCGGCGACCTGCCGATGGGCAAATCCCGCATTGGACGTCTCAAAGCTGCTGCCCCCGTCGTTGCTGGCCAACACGCCGCTGCGATCGGTGGCGAGAAGGACACGATTCGAATCATGTGAGTCCACCAGAACATCATTGACGATCACTTCGCCCGACGTAATTCGCCGCCAACTCGCGCCTGCGTCGATCGTCTTAAACAATCCTTCGGTGGTGCCGGCGTAGACGACGTTCGGATGGCTGGGGTCCTGCTTTAGAACACGCGTGCGCCGTGCCGAAAAGGGAATGCCCTGAATCTTGTGAAAGAGTTCGCCCGAGTTATCGCTCTTATAAATGCCGGAGCATGCGCTGGCATAGACGACTTGCGGCTGCGCGGGATCAATGATGATGGAAAAGACGTCGGAGTCGTCGATCACGCCGTTCTTGATGTTGTGCCAGCTCTTGCCGCCATCGACAGTCTTCCAGGGCAAGTGCCAGGTTCCGGCGTAAACAACTTCGGGATCGGCTGGATCGATGGCAAGCGATTCAATGTTCTTGAGCTCCGCGCTCTTCTCCGGCGAAATGCGCTTCCACTTCTCGCCGCCGTCATGGGTTTCAAACAGCCCGTCCAGAGCTCCGGCGACGAGTGTCTTCGAGTCTGAAGGCGCCATGGCCAGTGCGCGCACGGACTTGCCGTCCAGTGCCGGCAGTGCGTCCCACGTGTGGCCATCATCGGTGCTCTTGAAAACCGCCCCGCCCTCGTGCTCCAGAGTCCAGGCAGCTACATAGATTATGCCGGACTGCTTGGGATCGAAGACGATGTGATCGATTACGTAATCGTTCCCTTTCCCGATTCGGACAAAGCGCTGCCAGTTGTGTCCGCTGTCTTTTGATTCGTATATCTGACCCGCACTGGTGCCCAGCAAAAGGCGAGAGGAGTTCGCGGGATCGGCAGACAGAGTGCGTACATCGCCGCCGTCAGGTCCGACAGAGATCCATGAGTCGTGAGTCTGTGCGATGGATAACGAGCTAAGGAGAAGGACGAGGGGGAGAAGAGCGGACTTCATCATTGGTTTGTATTTGGCGATCTCGCGATATGGTGATTTCGCGATTTTAATTTGCCCTCGATCAACCGAATGAAAAATCACCAAACCGGGAAATCAACGAATCAACACCTGTACCCGTAGCGGATTGAAACCGAAGAGGCCAATTGCTACTTGATTTCGTTCACTGGCAATTGTGTCCCGAAATCCTGGCCGTTCGGCGCAACCGCCCGCGCCACGATCGAGGTAAACGCCTGCTTGTACTCCGGATACTGAGTGGCCAGCGCCTTAATGAAGGCCATGTTCTGCTGGAAAGTTTTCACCTGATCGGTGATATCGGGAGCCGAATACTTATAAACCAGATCCAGTCCCTGTTTGTCGTCGGGAACTACAAACGCCTGAACAATGTTGTACGTCTGTCCGTTTAGAGTCACCGGAACCGGCTGCTGCGGATTCTGGGGCAGATCCTTCGGGACATTCTGCTGTTCTTCCTGGTACAGAGCTTCAAGTTGCGGATTGCTCATGAAGGGCACCGGCGCAAGCAGGTCCGCAGCCACCGTGTAATAGAAGAATGAGATGTGCTGTTCCCCCTGCTTCTTGTAATCGCGCGCCTGGACCCAGTACCACAGTCCGTCATGCGGGCCAATCTGGTGCGGCTTCGCCTGATAGCCGGCCAGCTTCCATTGTCCACCTTCTTGCTGCAGCACGTAGGTGACAGTGAAGGCCTGTTTGCTTCCGATTACGTCCTGAATGGCAACTGCGTAGCGGCCTGCGGGCAAATTCGGAATTTCGAATGACGTGTGTTGTGTTGAGTTAATCGTTCCGCAAAAGAATTCGGCGCGTTCGTAGGTTTGCGTGCCGGGCGCGTCGAGAAGCCACTCGTTTCGTATCTGCGCTTGTCCGCCGGCAATCTTTTCTTTATCGCGCTGCACGGCAAAGGCAATTGCCTGGAAGTTGGCGGCGACCGGCGCAATCGCGTTCTGCTGCATAGCCGCGGTGTTGCCCGCTGCAGCCTGGCTGAAGAACTGCTGCGTGGCGGCGTCGATGGCGGCGCGCGTGCCGGCGTCCATCTCCTGCACTGTTGTGCAAGTCTCACTGACCTTCTGCGCGGTTTGCGCCGTCTGGGCAGTCAACGCGAGTGGAGAAGCAATCAGGCTTAGTGCAAGCAGACGTGAACAAAAGCGAATCATATTCCTCATTGGCGGCCCGCCGCCGATGACGGGCACAAGTTCACGGCTGCCGGCCAGCAGCCGCTTACGTTACTAGATGCGAAATCCCGCAACTCGGATGGTTTCCGCCGTTCTCACAGTACTCCAGCTTAGCTTTTCTTGGCTCCCATTGCCGGGCTGGAGTAGCATAAAATCGCGTGCCCAAAGTCATCCTGATAGGCGAATTTGCAGTAGCGCTGCTACTTAGTACGTTTTCCGCGGCGCAGCAGACCCAATCCGGCACACCTGCGGAACCTACGCCATCCATCTACAATCGCATGCGGCGCTTTCCGGGTGCCAATCAGGGGCCAAACCAGCAGAATCAGCAGCAGCAAACCGTTCAAACCCAGCAGTTTCCCAACGCGCAGTTTCCTCCCGAGCAGCAAGCGGCTCCTGGCCAGCGCCCGCCCATGACGTTCCCGCATGCGAATGGTCCGATGCAGCAGGCCCCGGCGCCGACAACGCAAACACCGCAGCCGTCAAACCAACCTGCCCCACAGCCACAGGCGCCGCAGACGCCATATGGATTGGCACTTCAACCTGCAAATGCTCCCAGGATCAGCTACACAGGCGGGCAGCTGACGGTCGTCGCCGACAATTCGGCGCTGCCTGAAATTCTGCGGCAAATCGGCCGCGCCACCGGCGCAAAGATCGAGGGGACGCTGCCGTCGGATTCGGAACGCGTCTTCGGACAGTTTGGCCCAGGCGACGTCCGCGATGTCCTTAACGCGTTGCTCGACGGCTCACGCTATGACTACATCCTGGTCGGCACAGTAGACAATCCCGGTGACGTGCAGCAACTCATTCTTACGCAACGTGGTGGTTCGCTGCAGGGAGTGAGCACCGCCAACGCCCCAGCTCCACGGCCAAATCCGTCAGAGGATGAAGAGCCGAACGAGCCCGCAATTGCTCCGCAAGTCGCTGAGCCTTCGCCTCCTCCGCCTCCCGCTCAGACCACCGAACCCGCTCCTGGACAGCAGCAAGTGAAGACACCCGAACAGTTGCTTCAGGAACTGCAGCGCCTGCGCCAGCAACAGCAGCAACAGCAACCACAATTGCCGCGATAGATAGCGCGAGAGTACTACTAATCTGTTATCGAGCAGGTTTGTAACGGGGCTCGGCGGTAGCGTCTACGAGGAGCCTGCATAGAGCACCACTGGCGCGAGAGATCCTGGCCGCGCTATCCTCAGCGGCACCTTTCATCTTTGCATTTTCATGGAGTCGCTAATGTTCAAGGATTTACGGCAGGCATTTCTATTCTCCCTCGCTCTCCTGCTTCCGCTTCTGCCGGCCGTGGCAGCCGACTCGACGCAGCCATCGGCGACCGCACAATTTCATTATCAAAAGCCGCCCAAGGTCATTGCCGATGTCCTGGAATCTCCGGCTCCGCCGAGCACCATCGTCAGCCCGGCGAGGGATCGATTGCTCGTAATCCAAAGCCTGCGCCAGCCGCCGATCTCGGACCTCGCAGCTCCTATGCTGCGCATCGCAGGACTTCGAATCAATCCGGCGACCAATGGCAGGCATCACCCTCCACATCACGTGGCTTACTCCATCATCAACATTGCAAGCGGCAAGGAAGTGAAGGTTGCGACTCCTGCTAATGCGTGGCTCAGTGTCCCGGAATGGGCGCCCGACGGAAAGCGGCTGGCATTCACCAACACCACAGCGAACGCGACGGAGCTGTGGATTGCAGACGCTGAAACCGGCGCAGCCCACCGCGTCTCCGGCATTAAGGTCAACGCCACCTATGGCGAGCCGGTGCAATGGATGTCCGGCAGCCGCACGCTGCTGGTTCAGCTTGTTCCCGCCAATCGTGGCGCTGTGCCGACTGAATCCCGCATTCCGGTCGGACCCAACGTGCAGGAAAGCTCGGGCAAACCGAGTCCTGTGCCGACATTTGAAGATCTTCTGCAGACTCCGTACGACGCCGAGCTCTTCGACTACTACGTTACGTCGCAACTGGCAGCCGTGGACGCAGCCAGCGGTAAAGTGACGCCGATCGGATCTCCCGCCATTGTTGACGATGCGCAGCCGTCACCCGACGGACAGCACCTGCTGGTCGCGCGCCTCGTGCAGCCGTACTCCTACCTTGTTCCCGCCGAGGGATTCCCAAAAGAGGTCGAGGTATGGAGCGCCGGCGGGAAACTGGAGAAAAAGATCGCTTCGCTCCCCACTTCGGAACACGTGCCGCTTGAAGGAGTACTAACCGGCCCGCGTGACTACGAATGGGTCGCAACGAAACCGGCAACGCTAGTGTGGGCGGAAGCGCTCGACGGCGGCGACACCAAGAAAGACGCACCCTATCGCGATCGCCTCGTCACACTGACCGCTCCCTTCAGCACGCAGCCAATCGAACTGGCGAAACTTCAATACCGCTACTCCAGCGGCGGCTTCCGCAGTACCGGAATGGAATTTGGCGAGAGTGGCAACTGGGCATTCGTCCACGACTACGACCGCAAGCGCCGCTGGGTGCGCACCTTCCAAATCGATCTTGATACGCCGAATCAGGAGCCCAAGCTGGTCTGGGAACGCTCCGTTCGCGACCGCTACGGCGATCCCGGACGCCCAGCGATGAAGCTCACGGCCAACAATCAATCCGTCATCGTCGTTAATGGAGAGTCGATCTACTTAAGTGGAGAAGGCGCATCTTCTAAGGGAGATTTTCCCTTTTTGGACCGCTACGATCTCACCTCGAAAAAATCGGACCGACTCTTTCAAGCTGCCGACAAAACTTACGAGCAGTTTGTCGGATTGCTTGCCGACGACGCCTCGCGCATTGTCACCCGCTTTGAGACGCCGGACGATCCGCCAAATCTCTACATTCGCGAAGCTGGCAAACCCGAGGCGAAGAGCGCACTTACGCATTTTCCCGATCCGGCACCGCAGTTACACGGAATCGCCAAGCAGCTGGTTACGTACAAGCGAAATGACGGCGTGCAGCTTTCCTTCACTCTCTATCTGCCGCCGAACTACAAACAAGGCGAGCGTCTTCCAACGATCGTGTGGGCTTATCCGCTGGAGTACAACGACGCCGCTACTGCCGGACAGGTCTCAGGCTCGCAGTATCGCTTCACCGTGATCAGCGGAATCTCGCATTTATTCCTGCTGACCCAGGGATACGCGGTTCTCGACAATGCCACCATGCCCGTCATCGGCGATCCCGAGACGATGAACAACACTTACGTCGAGCAGGTCGTCGCCAGCGCGAAGGCAGCGGTGGATAAAGCAGTGGAGATGGGAGTAACTGATCCGAACCGCGTGGGAGTCGGCGGCCACAGCTACGGCGCATTCATGACCGCCAACCTGCTGGCGCATTCCAATCTGTTCAAAGCTGGCGTGGCCCGCAGCGGCGCTTACAACCGGACGCTCACGCCCTTCGGATTCCAAAGCGAGCGCCGCACTTTTTGGGAAGCTCCTGACATGTACTTGAAGATTTCGCCATTCGCGTTCGCCGACAAAATCAAAGCGCCGATTCTGCTGATCCACGGCGAGGCCGACGACAACACCGGCACATTCCCAATTCAGAGCGAGCGCATGTACCAGGCAATTAAAGGCAACGGCGGCACCGTGCGCTACGTGACCCTCCCCTACGAAGCCCACGGATATCTGGGCTTGGAATCGGTGGAACACGTTCAGTGGGAGATGCTGCAGTGGTTCGATAAGTACGTAAAGAACGCTCCGGCAGCAGCGGCCTCGGGCAACTGAGCCTGCGGTCGCAATCGCTACACCACTTACTACCGCCGGTGGTTCTGTGCTGTATCGGCAGAGTCGACTCTCAGTGCGCGCCCCTTGGCACCCCACTCGAGATAAGGAACACACGGCCGGAGTGAAAGCCATGCACTCCACTCCACCCGGATGTAATAAGGAAGGCGCTCATGCCGTTTCCAGATACGTCTCCCATGGAGACCGCGTCGAAGCCGAAGGTATCGCCAGGAGTCCGGCATGTATAAGTGCGGATAAGATGTCCATCCTTGCCTGAGTAAAGGTATGCGCGACCGCCACCGATCGCAGCAAAAGAGTACTGCCAGGAGCCGACGATCAGATCGGCGTGGCCATCTCCATCGACATCGCCGGCAATCGACGAACTGGTGCCAAACCCTTCGCCCGCGGTTTCGCCCGTCAGCGTAAGCAGGCGGCGGCCATCTCTTCCCGAATGAACGTACACGCGCCCCGTGGAAGGACCGTTGGCGGCGTTTGACCAGTCGGACGCGTACACATCCGGCACTCCGTCCCCATCGACGTCTCCTAACACGGTGAGAAACATTGCGCCCAGAGCTCTACCGGTTTCGTCGGATTCAATGATGAACTTCGGCGCGGTCGACAGTCCGTCGTACACATAAGCGCGGCCTGTATGCCGTGGTCCGGCGCCGGGTGCGCCAACCATGAACAGGCGGTGCTGTTTGTCAGAGAAGCCTGCGACCGCGCTGCCAAATTTGTCGCCGGCACGTTCACCATTGAGTGTCAACAGCACAGCCCCGTCTTTGCCAGAGTACACGTAGGCTCTCCCCGCCTGTTTGCCAGCGGTGCTGTTCTGAGGCGCGCCCACAAGTACGTCAGCGTAACCGTCGCCGTTTATGTCTCCGATTCCCGCTACATGCCGGCCGAAATCGTCATCGCGGTTCTCGGCTTTGAGTGTCCGGAGCACGTGGCCATCACGACCGGAGTAGATGATGGCGTATCCACCCCCGGGGGCGCTGGCAATTACGTCGGGAATGCCATCTTTATCTGTATCGCCGGCAGCCTCGAGCCCAGTACCGAGTTGATCGCCCGCGTGGCCGTCTGCGGACCACAGGAGCTTTCCCGATTTGGTCGAATACACATAGACGCGCCCGGCATTCTCGCCAGACTTCTGGCTTGTTGGAGCCGAGGTCACGAAGTCCGGTACGCCATCGCCATCAACGTCGCCGATGTTTCTTGCAATCCAGCCAAACTGATCGTTGGCGGCTTCACCGTCCCACTCATGCAGTATCGTGACCGGCTCCACGAAGGGATCGTCGAAGTCCTTGCGCGTAGGTAGGAGCGCCGCAAACTGTGGGTCACCTTTGTAGGCTGCCAGTTCGGGAGTGACTTCGATCTGGGTCATGTCGATCTTGTGCGTCGCTTTCGCCTTCGTCAGCCACACCAGGGCGTCCTGCTTGTTCTTCTGCGCCGCTGCAATCACGCCCAACTGAAAGAGGGCGGTGGGCACATTCGGTTCAACTTCCAGCGAATGCTGATAGGCAGCGCTCGCAGCGTCAAAGCTCTTGAGACGAAGTTCTGCGAAGCCGAGCATTCGCCACGCACGGCCGTTATTCGGTTCTGATTTTGTGACGGTTTGAAGAATTTTCGCCGCGCCTGCGGCGTCATTCGACTGCAGTCGCTGCTGCGCTTCCTGGAGGAGAGCGCTTTCAGGAGCAGGAACCGCCACTTGAGCTGCACTTAAAATACACACCAGCGCCAGCGGCCAAGCTAGGACCGATTTTTCTGCAGGGAATACGGAAGTCATTTGAGCGAAGCGTATTGGAGACCGAGATAGACGAACGTCAACGACACGGGTAACCCTCATTTGTGAAAAGAGGGCTGAACCGTCAATCTTGAGGGACGATTACCCGCTCTGCTCCAGTAGTTTGAACGTCGCGCAGCTTTTGCCGAAAGGACGTACTGAGGACCGGTTCTGGCTCCGACCTACTCCATCGGAGGCACCCTGTGAGGCCGTAAGGACCCGGACCCGCGTCCCTGCTTCGCGCCAATGAGCATAGGAGACGCCTCTATTCCCTGCTTATTTCCCGGTTGCGTTCCAGTTGATTGCTTCAATGGCGGATCCAAGTTTATATTTGTCAGCAACGTAGCTGGAATTTCCCGTGATTCCCAGAGCGATTCCCTGCTAAACGGGCCAAATTGGGCGATTTTGGGCAGAATATGCAGAAATCGATCGTTCGAAACGAATAATTCGCTCAGAAATTCCCTGAGGCAGGGAATTTGCGCCGCCTCCTCTGAGCACAAGAGATTCACGTTTGAGACTAAAAGAAAAAGCTCCCGAAATGGGGAGCTCTATCTTTTGGGGAGTATGAAACTTGTTGATTTGATTAGCTGGCGGCGTTTGCTGGAAACTCGATGATCGTCGCCGGAGCCTTAGCCGGGCGGCGGGTCATGGCGCGCAGGATGCCGCTTACTGCGGCGTACCCGGAGCAAATCCCCAGAATCATCGCTGAAAGAATCGTGGCAAAAACGATCGTGGTTAGAATCAGACTGTTCACCGTGGCCGAGCTCACCAATTGGGGATTCACTTTGTCTTCCGCCTGTTTGATGTCTTTGTCGCAGCGGCCAGTTGTTCAACTCTGCTTGACCGAGACATTCTGCTCCTGAACCGGGAAAATTGATCCGTCTCCACGGTTCATGTACTTCCGCGTCCCGGTCAGCCACACGCGATAGTTCCTATTTATCCAGCAAACGGCTGAAAACAACCAGATTACGCAGGTAACGATGGCCTGATTGCCACTGTTATCGGCGGTCCGGAAGCCAACTTTACCTCGATTGACCACCGCTCATGTTGACAACTAAGATACGGACGTATCGTTGTGCCTTTTGCCCAACGAAGCCTTCTGTAGGGCTGCACTTTTCTGATGGCAATTACCTCGATCCGGGTCCGAGGGGCTCGTCAACACAATCTCAAGAACATCAACGTTGAGATTCCGCGCAACACGCTGACCGTAATCACCGGGTTGAGCGGTTCGGGCAAGTCGTCGCTGGCGTTCGACACGATCTACGCCGAGGGTCAGCGGCGATACGTTGAGACGCTCTCCGCTTATGCGCGCCAGTTTCTTGACCAGATGGAACGGCCAGAGGTGGACTCCATCGATGGCCTGAGCCCCTCCATCGCCATCGAGCAAAAGACAACAACTCGCAATCCACGCTCGACCGTAGGAACAATCACTGAAATTTACGACTATTTGCGCCTGCTCTACTCCTCCGTCGGAGTGCCCCATTGCCCCACTTGCGGGCGGGAGATTACGCGGCAATCTGCCGAGCAGATCGTGCAGCAGGTGATGTCGTTGAAGCCGGAAGAGCGCGTCATGCTGCTCGCTCCGATCGTGCGGGGGCGGAAGGGTGAGTTCAAAAAGGAACTGGAGAAGCTGGCGCAGCAGGGCTTCACCCGCGCCCGGATCGATGGTGAGCTGCGCACGCTCGATGGGGGCGAGGACGGCATCGATGAAATCAAGCTCGATAAGCGGAAGAACCACACTATCGAGGTTGTCGTCGATCGTCTGCTGGTGAAGCCAGGAATCGAGAAGCGTCTCGAGAGCTCCGTTGCCACCGCGATGAAGCTCGCCGATGGGCTCGTTACGATTTCGGTGATCGATGGCGACGAGCGAATGTACTCGGCGAAGATGGCATGTCCCGATTGCGGAATTAGTGTTCCCGCTCTAGAGCCGCGCTCCTTCTCGTTCAACAGCATTTATGGAGCGTGTACCGAGTGCCACGGCCTGGGAAGCCGTTATGACTTCGATCCGGCCAAACTGATTGTTGACTGGTCAAAACCGCTGCTTGAAGGTGGACTCGGTCCAGGCTCAGGATCCACGTACCTGCAGCGGCTGCTGGAAATTGCTTCGCAAGTGTACAAGCTCGATTTGAGCATTCCGTTTGAGAAGCTGTCGCCGGAACATCAGAATTTAATCCTCTATGGCCCGCCTGAGCGCGAGGCCGCGCGCAGTGGATTTCACGGCATTCTCGCGTTCCTGAAACAGAACCTCGAAGAGTCGACGTCGGAGAGCTATCGCGAGTGGCTGCTGGAGTACATGTCCGCCACAACCTGTCCAGTGTGCCAGGGGCGGCGCCTGCGTCAGGAGAGTCTGGCCGTTCGCGTAAATGGAATCGGAATCGCCGACTTCACGGGTATGCCGGTATCTCGCGCCCTGGACGCAGCACAAAAGATCAAACTCGACCAACGCGGCCAGATCGTCGCCGGTCGCGTGCTGCGCGAGATCGCGGAACGCCTGCAGTTTCTCAATGCCGTCGGACTTGGTTACATCTCGCTGGACCGTTCCGCAGCCACCCTCTCCGGCGGCGAGGGCCAACGTATTCGTCTCGCGACCCAGATTGGGTCGAAGCTGCGCGGCGTTTTGTACGTGCTCGACGAGCCCTCCATCGGACTGCATCATCGCGACAACAAT
>JAFAUE010000284.1 GCA_019243475.1 Acidobacteriota bacterium
GGCGTCTGACTCCGGTGTTGAAGTCCTCCGTGCCGAAACGGATCCGTTTGTCAAAGTAAGTACCAATCACGCGAACCTGGCGGCCGTCGACTAGCGCTGTGGTTTCCAGAAAAGGAGCGAAGGTGAGAATGTTGTGTCCCCAGAAAACGCCTTTGATGTTCGGCAGGTCCGATTCTTTCAGGTATGAACCCACGGCGGCAGGCTTGATCTCTTGATCGTCAATGCGAACATCAAGCGCAGCGTCTTCGGGATAAACGACGATGTTGGCCCCGTAGCTGCGCAGCTCGCGATTGATCTTGTCGCCGACATCCACGGCAATGGCAATCATCGCCGTAGCAACTGCCACCCCGATGGTGACTGCCAGTGCCGCGAGCAGCTTTCGCCGCTGCTGTCTGTGAAAGGATTGATAGAGGAGGCGCAGAAACACGAGCTACCTCCCAATACCGCCGCTCACTGCGGCAAGATCTGCCTGGCTGATAACGATCTGAGTGCCGTTATTTGTTGACTTCAGCGGAATGGGATTGCATCCCCCCGATTGCCCCATAGACTGCGGATTGATCGGAGCGGAGCAGTTCTTGCAGATGATTTGATTACCGCTCTTGTAGAACCCAACTGGTCCGCAAATCTGGCAGGCGTCGAGTACCGTGGCGATCTTTCCATCCGGCTTGCGGAAAAGCAGGAATCGCACGTCTTTGCCTTCAAGTGTTGCGGTGTAGCGATGCAGTTCTCCATCGGAGACGTCGGCAACAGAAATCTCGAGAGCGCCATTCGTGAAGGTCACGGCAGTAGCAGGCGAGAGAGAAGTCGTACTCTTCGCATAGATGAACTGCGCTGTCACCAGCACGATGAAGATGAACGAGCAGGTATAGACGGCCGTTGACCAGAGTCGCTCCTTGCGCGCCGACCACTGCGATTTACGCAGCAATGCGCGTGATGCGCTCGCTGTGCCCGCACTAGCTTCCTGCCGCCGGCGGCGGTCGAATAAGACCATCAGAGCGACCAGCGCCAGGATGGTCACAAAGAAGAAGACGTCGTTGCGCACGATCGGTCCGATAAGGGCCATCTCGCGACGGCTGGAAGGCAATACGCCGTTTTCCGATAGCTCATGGAGTCCCGAAACAACAAGCTGGGCAGCCACAAATACGAGAATCACGGTCGTGATTCGGAAGAAGCGTCTCAGGTCGATACGCACACTGCCCTTCACGAACATCACTCCAAAGACAATCGCAAGAAGTACTCCGACTAATGTGCCCATGAAACTGAGCAACTCTGTGGAGGTGAATTGCACCGCCGCGAGAATCAGAACCGTTTCCACGCCTTCGCGCAGCACCATGAGAAAGATGAAAACGAATAGGCCAAGACTTCGTCCGCTGCTGGCGAACTCTCCGACCTTTCCCTCGATATCCCCTTTCAAGCGTTTGGCAGCTTTGTTCATGAACCAGATCATGCTCACGACAAAGAAGGCTGCAACCAGCATTACAACGCCTTCAAAGATGTCCAGATTAAACTGAGTCCGGGAGAGTATGACCGCAACGGCAATGCTGCAGAAGAAAGCTGCCGCCAACGCCGCATAGACCGTCCGGCGAAGATCGTTACGCTGAATCTTCGCTAGATAGGCGAGGGTAATGCCCACAATGAGGGCCGCCTCAACCCCCTCGCGCAGAGTGACAATTAGGGCTTGCAGCATGTCAGCTAGGTATGAAGTTGAAAATGAATTTCAATTTCAATTAGCTATTTTAGCAGTTTCTTGCCCCGGGCTACCAGGCGCGGTGCTCGTCCCCAGCTCTTTGCCTCCGCCCATGCACGAGTCAACAGCCAGTCGCCAGCCGGCAGCTGGACAAGCAGCTACTCTGAAACATCCCGCCTAGCAAGGCGTTGCGTCTAACAGCAAAGGTGCGGTTCCCACCTGTGGGCCGCATTCATTCGATACGCGTCCAGGACTACTGGGGGAAGACCTTTGTTCCGGCTCAAGGTGGCGCGCAGCGCTGCGGAAATCGACGAATTGCGCGCGCCTTGGGAGTCACTCGAAGCGAGCAGCCATAACGTCTTCCAGAGTTATCTCTGGAACCGTCGCGCAGCCGAAGTCTTTACGGCGCGGGAGCAGCCTCACTTCATTTTTGCCGAGAGTGACAGCGGAATGGCCCTCATTCCTGCTGTCATCTGCACAGAGCCACGTTGCATCAGCTTAGCCGGCGAGAAGCTCTTCGACTATCGAGATTACCTGGCTCGTGGAGATGAGCGTCCGCTGCTTCGCGCGTGTGAGGTTCTAGCCGCGCTGAATTTGCCGGTTTCCGTCACGGCAGTGGTGGCGCCGGACAATGCAATATGGCATCGGCTGCCAAAGTCCTATTTCTGCTCGGCGCCGCAGCTTTTACATGACGAGGGATACTCGGGGCAGGATTTCGCCGAAGAGCATTCCCGTGCCTTCAGCCGCTTGCGCAAGCTGGAGAGGATGGGCCTGCGTATCTGCGAGTACTCTGGCGCCTCTCCGGTCGTGCAACAGATTTATGCGGGTCGCGCGCGACGACCCGCTGCAGGCGAGTTGTTCCAGGATCGCCTGCGCACGGATTTCATGGTGGCCATCTGCCGCGCAATGGCAAATCGCTGTGAAGTCTTTACTCTCGAGCACGGCAGTACGCTGGCCGCGGCCCTGGTCACGTTTCGCGATGGGAACTTTCGGCGTTTCTATACCACGTGCTACGATCACAACTGGGCGCGATACTCTCCAGGAGTCTGCCTCTTATTCGAAGTCGGTAGGCGCTCGCTCGATCAAGGTCTCAGCGTCGATTTGATGACCGGCGAACAGCCTTACAAGCAGCGTATCGCGCGCGAAACGCGTTCGCTGTTTCAGGTGAACGCAACAGCGGAAGACCTGCGACAGGCATTCCCCATCTCGACGCAGGAAGCCGCATAGGGAAGCGGTTGGTCGTTCCGTAACAACGACCTCTCTGAGGCCTTACTCGTCTTTGGCCTTCCAGCTCATTCCCCAGGAATACAAGCTGACGAATACGAGCACATCAAGAAACGGTCCAAAGATGAAATATAGGACAGGCATAAACAGAATGGATTTGTGGATGATCCACACGTGCAGCATGTACTGGAAGGGCAAAAAGAGGGTCAGATAAGCCATCGTGCCGAGAGTGAGGGCCAGCTTCTGCGTATAGCGGAAATCAAATAAGAAGTAACTGAAGCCCAGGATCAATGGCAAAAGAGTAATGAAGATGGTCCCAAAGTAAAGCATGCCAACGGTGTAACTGGGCAGGTCGTGTGGGAACTTTGCCGCCTCGAAGGCGAAATAGCCTAACGCGCTGCCTTGCACGATCACGACGAAGCGCAAGAGATACACCCAGGGAAGATGCTCCTCGGAGATTCCAAAAGTTCCCCAGAAAATGAGCAGGGTGATAGCGGCAGTAAGCCACCAGTTGAACATGTCCGGCGCTCCAGCTGACACGAGCACTGTAGGAATGGAAAAGTGTAGAGCTCCCCAGTGCTGCGGAGCACGGGCCACAGAGCCTTCAAGTCCGAGAGCGTGGTGCCAAAAGCGGAAAACGCGAAACCAGAATTCGCCGACCGCAGGCAAGGCGAAGAGCCATGCTGCTGTGATTCCCAAGACAGACGCCAGAATGATGACGAGGTCAATACGCTTGACATGCAATTGCGCGAAAGCTCGGTGTGGAGTGACAATCCCGCCACGCCATCCTCGCCTGCGCAGATCGAAGAGCTCGTTCTGACTTAGCACCGATTGGGTCATCGCTCGCGTCAAAACTCGAAAAACAGTCCTACTGTTCCGCCGTTTCTCCGGTAAAACGGCGAGTTTTCGTGGTCAAAGATAATGTTCACCCCCCAATCGACACCGATCCACTGCCGCCAGCTTCCCGAGTATTGACGAAAGTTGAAATCTTGCAATGCAGTCTGGGGGCCCACGACCTCGTAGCCCTCCCTTCCCAATCCAAGACGGAAGCTGACCAAGTGCTCTTTCTCATGCCCTTGGGTAAGTGCCAGAAACTCTGACATGTCGAGCAGGCTGCCTGGGTTCGCCTTGGTAGCGACCATGCCGGCCTGAGCGACAATCGACCAATTGGTGTAGTAGGTGAATCCGCCGCCAAAGCGATAGTCGCGATTCACCTGTTTGGCTTTGTCGTAACCAAATGTTCCATTGAGCACGAGCTGCTTGCGCTGCAGCGTCTTGCGATTGATGCTGGCATCGATTCTCAGCCGGGGAAGAAAGAATCCGCCAATGCTACTGCCGGCATGAACGTCAGCAAACCAGTTGTCGGTTAGGTCGCGTGACAAACCCGCACCGTAATACCAGCCGGTATCGCCATAGTGGTTTTGACGCGAACCCTCAAAGCCGAGCGTATTCCCTCCTCCAGAAAGCACGACGCGTGCATACGCGTCTCGCCACGGGACGTAAGGACGCGGATACATGTCGCTGTACCCACCGCCGAACTCCACGTATCCCGGACCATTAAGGCCCCACGGAATGGCTCCCAATCCGGGAATGCTCGCCCCCTGCGCGGGAGGAGCGCCGGTATCCTGTGCGAATGCAGCGCCGCAAAAGAGAAGAAGCGCGGACAGACAAAGTGCAAGTATGTATTTCAAGTCTTTCATGCCGATCCCCGCATTAAGGTGCTACGGGATTTGTTCCGGTCTGTCGCTCTTGAATTCCTAATTTGAGACGTTTACCGTCTTTCACCGCTGCGATCCAATAACCGTCCTGATCGCGAATGTCGGCGCTTCCCTCGATAACCCGAGGCTGTTGGTATTGGTCGTCGGGAAACATCCATGCCTGATGCGCCAGGGTGCGGGGATGCCGTGCGTTGAGCTGCAGTCCTGAACCCGCGCGCTCGAAGGTCCACGTTAGCTCTTGGCGGCTGTTCAGAAATTCGGCCAGCCCCGTCATTGTGTACCAATGAAACTCGCGCTCGGAGGCAAGCGCGTCCGCATGTTCGAACCACGACTGCAGCACCTTGATGTATCCGATAGCCCCAATAGGATGTGAATAGATCAGCCGTGCTTGATGCGAGCGCGCGGCAAAATCGACCACATCGAACAGCCAATTCCGAACTTTGACAGAGGGTACCGAGTCGAAACTCATCTCTTCGAGACACGCTTCGGTGCCAAAGTGCAGGATGGGAAAGGCCCAGATCTGATCACCCTCGCGACCCTTGTCGCGATAGACGCGTGTGGGTCCCATTCCAGCGTCGCCGCTGAAGTAATAAGCGACGACGTGATTCTTCTCCAGCCAATGAGTGACCCACGACGGTTGATTCCCCATGGGCGCTGAATATTCCTCAATCGGTCGATTCGAGACAGTCTTGAGACTGTCAAGGTTCATCGAGAGATATCGGGTAAAGGAGCCTTCGTTTTCGTCAGAGACGTTCTTCCCGAAGTAGTTGTGGATCCAGCCGCCATGGCTGCCGACTTCGTCGCCATGTTCCAGAAGAAAACGTACCCAGGACTGCGCTTCGGCATTGCCGGAGAGGTCTAGGCCCTTCCCATCCCGGAACTCATCGACATCCGGCCCTGTGGTGAAGTCAGTGGAGAACGGCCCATGAGCGAAGATTCCCGCGCGGCGCAAGGCCGCCATCGGCTTGAGAGCAGACTCAGCGTCGATGTGCCAATTCATTACGAGCCCGCCAACGCCGTCCGGGACGGAGGCCAAAAAAGGCACTCGAAGCATGCCGATTGCGAAATATCGCAAGAAGGAGTGCAGCAGCAGCCCGTCGGTGCGGGTGACGAGATAGCCCAAAGGGAGATTAACGAAGAGAACATCGCCGGCACCGTGCCTGGCTTCTCCGGCCACGATTCCGGTCTCTGATTGAAGAAAGGTATGGCCGTGGAAGGCACCGGCAGTTTGGAAGCTGGGATATTCAAGCTCGCCATATAAGTATCCGGCCAAAACCTGCCGATCCGGCTGCTGCCGCGCGCCGCTGTGCAGAGCAACCTGCCGCAGGGGTGACGCCGGAGCGGGCAGCTTTTGTTTTTCCGGAATGTAGGATCCCGGAGGAATCGCTAGCGCACGCATCGCCGCCGAAGTGCCCCAAACTTTGCCTGAGACAATACTTTCGGTCCCAAAACGGTCATAGAGAGCGTAATCGACGCCCACGAGGTCGGAGAGGCGCGAGGCATGCGTCGCATAGTGATCATGGAGATCCCAGGTACAGGCGTCATACACAACCATCAGCTTGCCGCCTTGCTCCACGTAGCGGTGCAGTGCGCCGATCAGAGCGTCATTGGCTTCGCGATGAATTTCGTCCGGCACGATCAGTCCCACCGATTGGGTCTGGAACATAGGATCGAGTAGCGTGGAATCGTGCACGGGCCTGAGGTGCAGCCCTTCTTCGCGTGCCGCATCAAGCCATACCTGCACCTGAATGTCGTTTTCGCTCAATGCATCAGGAAGCAGAAGCAGAATCGTGTCCGCGGAAATCGATTGTCTCGTCCTCTGGCGGTAAAACGTAAGGCCCGTGCACGCCATCAGCAAAAGCGCGATTGCAAGCGCGACGCGCGGCTTGAACATGCCTTTCATTGGGTTGCCGCCACCCTTGAGCAGGCGCTTGGGTTAACCGTACTCGTCTTACCGATTTGGGATTCAATAACCTGGAAGGCCGCTTCCTCAAGCACGTTCCAGTTGTTGCTGAAACGCAATGGCTCAGACCGGGACAGCCAGCATGCGGCGCTATCGTTGTCGCCGAATTTTTCTGCAGCAACCGCCACGAGACCCCACGGGTGGGGATCGAAGCGCTTGTTTAACCAATCCGCGGCAAAGCGCTGCTTCCAGCCCGTCCAGGCATCGCGAGTTGGGACATTCGAGTCCATGGGCATGTCGGCAAGCCAGGGATATACCTGCGCAACGACGTCGGGGTAGAACTCTGGTCTGCTCTTCTGGATAGATGGTCGAAACCACTCCGCGTGTTTGTTCCAGAACACCCGCTGGATCGCGGCATCCAGCTTCTCTGCTTCTGCGAGCGTCGTGCGCGCCGCCTGAACTTGTCCAAACCGCTGCTGCGCGCGCGAAACTGCTTCCAGCCCCGAGTAAACCTCGACGTTGTCCATGAATAGAGCTACGTGGTTTTGCGTGGAGACGTGATAAACGCCGAGGCGAGCGTTGCGCAGTTCATCCAGCGCTGCCTTGGCTTTGCTTGCACTCCTTTGCCAGGTCGCAGGAAGTCCCGTATCCGGCGCGTTGAGATACAACAACTGCAACCAAAGCGCCAGCATGGAATCGTCGGCATCCGCGGCTGCGCACAAAGTCCACTCCTGGCCTGGTTTGCGACAGTAGCGTCCAAAACGTCCGTGCTTGTCCTGTCGGGGCAGAAGCCACGCGATCCAGCGCTCTGCGACATCGTGAACGTCAAGTCCGGCATCACTGGCTACGATGAGTGCCTTTGTCGCGAAATACGGTTCGACATAATCGCTGTAGTATCCCAGCGAAATAGCCCCGTCGGCATGCTGATAGCCGGCCAAATCGAATCGGGAACTCGCAACAGCAGACACTTCCAGCGAACAAAGGAGAAACAACAGGATTGTGCCGCGCATTTCAGCCCCCTACGCGGCCTTCCACGCGGGCCCACACAGTACCGTGGAGCACCGCGCCAGGCGCGATGCGGATGTGCGGGGCACTCACTGTACTCGGTGTGCCGGGCAATCCAATTTGCGCACCGGAGGAAATGACGATCTCACGTTCGGCAATCAGAGGGCCTTTGACGAAACATCCGCCGGAGATATGGATGGTCTTGGTGCTCACCAGAGCTCCGTCAATTTCGGAACGCGCAGCAAGTTCGATTGGCCCATTTGCCTTCACGCTGCCGAAGACCGCAGCTCCTTCGTCAAGATGCAACGACTTGAGCGAGACAAGGTCGCCCAGGTGCTGCTCTTCCCGTCCCAGATGAGCGCGCCCGTGTACGCGTTTGCGTCCGATGCCTGCTTGCGCCAGCTTGGAGAAAGGCGCCGACTCAGTGCGAATGTCCAGCTTGGATGCTTGTTCGGAGCTGTAGATTACAGGCGCATGGATGCGTTCGAATCTGCAGTTATCAGACAGCACCATCGCCTCGCCGGCAGAGGCCCGCCCAAAGAACGTGCAGCCTTCGCTCGCGGTGAGCTTTCCTTCGGCGTGCGTCCAACGCAGCACCTGAGACTGGGCTGAGAGATGAATGTCTGCATCGCTGAGCAGAGCCCGAAAGATGTTGCTCTGTCCACAGAAGACTGAGCCACGTGCGTAAAAATCGCGGAAACAGTGAAAACCGGCAGGCAGCGAGACCGAAGCTGCCCCGAGGACCAGCATGTCCGGTCGTTGCGGTCCTTGCCAGGTTCCTCCCCGGCCACAGAGATATACCTTCTCGGCGGCGTGTTCGACGATCTGGTCAACTTCCATTTGAGCGCATTGGGCCAATTCCGCCTCAAAAGGCTCAGAATGTGCGCGCAGCGAATCCGCGAAGTTGTCGATCCGGCCGTCATCTTTGCGCGTAACCAGGGGGCCGGCATCCCGCTTGGCAACCAGCTCGCGAATGGCTGGAGTCAGCGGAAGAGCCAGCAGCGCTCCGGTAGATACGGCCAACGCCAGGGGCGCTATAGCAGAGGTCATGCCGATTTCTCCAAAACCACAGGAGCCACGCGCGACCGTTCCGTCTTGTGCCACACCATCTCCTGGCCACGCAACGCAGACGTGAACTGTTGCCAGGCCGCGCGCGAAACACTGATGGCGCTCACGGTGAAGCCTAGAAATGTGAGTGGCAAGAGTTGAATGCGTGCGCGAGAGCCGTCGAGCCGGGCAGCAGCAGCAATCTCGAAAAACGCTGCGAAGTTGCCGAGCGTAGTGAAGGCGGCCAGTCCCAAAACGGCAACGCCTCCTCCCACGGGGGCTCCCAGATAGAAAAGCACCATGGCCAATATCCAGCCGAAGAGGAGTACCGGGGCCATCATGTAAACGCCAAGAAGAAGAAGTCCATCGAGGCGCTCCCACCAGCTCACATTGCGGCTGCGCAGCAGGGCGGCTGAATATCCGACCATTGCCTGGTTATGCCCCTTGGCCCAGCGCATAATCTGCCGCACGCGCACGGGCCAACGCTCGGGAACTTCCTCGTAGCATTCGGCGCGATTCTCATACACGGTTTTCCATCCGGCGAGCAGTAAACGATAGGTAAGATCCGTATCTTCAGCCAGCGTGTTCTCGTTCCAGCCGCCGATCTCGTCGAGCGCCGATTTGCGGATTCCCGCGACGGTTCCGCCGTATTGCGGAACAAAATGCAGGTTCATACGCGCCTGCTGGTCCACCTGATAACCGCCGGACCGTTCCAGATCGAGAATTCGTGTGAGTAGTTTCTTGCCTACGTTCAGCGGAACCACCCGCCCCATGACGCTTCCCACTTCGGGATCAAAGAATGGTGCGACCAGCTGCCGGATAAGAGACTTGCCCGGAACATAGTCGGCGTCGAAGACAAGCATGATCTCCGTGTTGACATAGGCCATCGCGTCCTTCAGAGCCGCCGCTTTCCCCGGTTTGCCGCCAGTGCGATGGAAGGGAGTAATCCGCCCGGGATGGCGCAGGACGTAGCTGTCGATGATCTCGCGCGTCCGGTCGACGGAGCGGTCGTTGACTGGAACGATTGCCATCTTGTCGGCTGGGTAGTCGACCTCGAGCAGTGCCGTCAGAATGTCACCGACAACCGCTTCTTCGTTGTGAGCTGCAATGAGGATGGTGACTGGAGGCCATTCAGCGGTATCTACATCGATGTACGGATGGCGCTGTTCTCCCGCGATGCGGCTGACGGTGAAGCAATAATGCCGGATCGTGTAGATGCATATAAGGACAACAACAGCCGTGAACAGCTCCAGTAACATCTACCCTCCCGAAAGGCTGCCTGAACCAACAAGTCAGACTCCATCGGTCGGGCGGACCGCTTGCGGTGGAATTGCGGAGCCCATAAACCAATGATCGTCGTTCGCTTCCGTGAATCGTCCTGCTGCAAGTTCTAATTCCGTCCCTTGGCGAACAAGGCTTGCGCTGTCAAACTGCTCCTCCGGTTGGAGAGCAGGCCGCATTCCATTGAGCCATCTCCAGATACTGTTCGCGATACGCTGCGACGCTCTGCCATCGCCGTAAGGATTTTGTCTTTCCGACATCGCGCGATAGACCGCTGTGCTGCCGAGGATGTCGCTGGCTTCACGGACAATTGCGGCGCGCGAGGTGCCTACGATCCGCGCCAACCCCATGAGCGAAGCCTCGGGGCGCTCCGTAACCTTCCTCAATACCAACACGGGCTTTCCGAATGTCGGCGCTTCTTCCTGCACTCCGCCTGAATCGGTCAGAACGAGATAGCACCGCCGCAACAGAGACAGAAACCCGAAATAATCCACCGGCTCTATCAGATGCACGCGATCGAGTTTCCCAAGACGGGACATCACCGTCTGTCTCACATTCGGATTCATGTGCACCGGATAAATCGCGCGCAAATCGTCGAAGCTGGTG
>JAFAUE010000462.1 GCA_019243475.1 Acidobacteriota bacterium
GGGAACGCGGAAGGTGGGACCAAAGGTCAGCGTGTTGAAGGTGTTGATGTCCCCAAAATGGGAACCGGTCTCCAATGCCGCGCCGAGGTATTTATTGAACCAGTAAGAAGATGCAATCGTGAATCCGGCAGGGATACCTTTATTGCCGTTGATTGCGCCGTTCGGGCTCAGGTAGGAATATCCGGCGAAGACATCGACCCTCGACGGGCTTGACTCATCCGAAGAACTCGACGACGGTTGGGGATTGGCTGGAGCCGGAGTGGTCTGCGCCACCGCTGCTACTCCAGCAAACAGCGTTACGACGGCCAACAACACGCGGCCAAAAAAACTCGAAAAGCGAGGTGACATGCGCGTTTCCTCCAAAAGGAACTTCACAGGACAGCTTCAAGAGTTACAGCGTACGGCTCAATGATGGACGTCTTTCGAGACGGGACTACAAACGATGAATTGTACAGCAACCGTTATCCTGCTGAAAAGTCAAGGCGTTAACCGAAGGCCTCGTCGCGCCATGGAACGCCATTTTGGTAAAGATTTGTTTCCCGAAATGGCAGGGAGCAATAAGCGATAGGCAATAAGCGATAGGAAAGCAATAGGCAATAAGCAATAAGCGATAAGCGATAGGCGAAGAACCATGATCTCAACAGGCGATTAGAAATAAGCGGTTGGCGAATAGCAGAACCACCATCGCAACAAGCCTATTGCCAATTGCCTATTGCTTATCGCCCTCCCCTATTGCTTACTGCTTCCGATGCTTTCTGACGACAGCGCCGCCATGCGCGATCTTGCGCGCCAGATTTTTCTCGGCACGCTTGCTGAAATAAGGATTCCCCGCGCCTTTGATGCAAAGGTCGAGTATTCGCGAGGCATGCTGCGCGTCGTCGATGATCTCTACGACCTCAGCTCTTCCTCCCGAACGCTCGTCATTGCGATGGGCAAGGCCGCGCGTAGCATGCTCGATTCCCTGATCGCGCAGACCGGACCGAGCCTCGAAGGAATCGTCGTCTCTTCCGAGCTGCCGCACACTCAGCAACCCGGATTCCGCTATTTTCGCGGCGGGCATCCCCTGCCGACGGAAGACTCGATCCGCGCCGCGCAGGCGATGCTCAAATCCGTTTCGGGACTGGGTGAAGACGCACTCGTGATTTACCTGATCAGCGGCGGAGCCTCTGCAATGGTGGAAGTTCCGCACGATCAGAAAATTTCGCTCCCTGATCTCATCGAGACGTACCGCGTGCTTGTACACTCGAGCGCTCCCATCGGCGAGATCAACGCTGTCCGCAAGCATCTATCCGGCATCAAAGGCGGACGACTGGCACAAGCGGCGTATCCGGCACGGCAGGTGAGCATCATGGTGAGCGACGTTCCCGAGGCCAAGCTCGACGCGCTTGCCTCCGGCCCCACAATGCCGGACTCGAGCTCCGTAGAAGATTGCTACCGCATAGCCGCGACTCACGGCATGCTGCCGCAATTTCCCGAATCGGTACGCGACCTGTTCGAAAAGCACGCGCTCGAAGAAACCCCGAAACCCTCAGATGCAGTCTTTGCTCACTCGCGCTGGTGGCCGATTCTCTCCAGCTCCTCGGCAGCGCAAGCCGCAGCGCGTTTGCTCGCGCCGCACGGATTTGCGGTGGAAATCGACAACACTCCCGACGACTGGCCCTGCAAGCAAGCTGCGAAGTACCTGCTCGACCGTCTGCGAGCGCTGCGCGCAGGAGTTTCGCGCGCGGCCATCGTTTCCGCCGGAGAGATCACGGTGAAAGTAGAAGGAGCGGCCGGAGCCGGCGGACGCAATCAGCACTTTGCCCTGTGGTGCGCTCGCCAGATCGCCGGCGAGCAGATTACGGTCATGAGCGCCGGTACCGACGGCATCGACGGCAACAGCCCGGCTGCCGGCGCCATCGCCGACGGAACCACGCTGCTGCGCGCGCAACAGGCAGGACTCGATCCGGCCGCAGCGCTCAGTACCTTTAACTCATTCCCGCTGTTCGAGAGGCTCGGCGACGCGATCGTCACCGGCGCGACTGGAAACAACGTACGCGATCTACGGATTTTGCTGGCGTATTGACGGGGGAAAGGCGAACACGAAGGTCACAATGGCGAAAACACGAGGACACGGAATAACCACTGATCTCTCAGTGACCTCTCGATGTTGCCTTCGTGCCCTTCGTGCTCGCCTCTTGGGCTTGAAGGAACTGCTCGCGCGTCACGACATACACCACGTTCTGTCGCATTATGCCATCGCTTCCAGGGCGCGACTCCCGTTTCAGGAACGTGCCGCCGATCTTCTGGACTGCCCGTTGCGAGCGCAGATTACTTTCGCCGACGATGAGCACTACTCGATCGGCAAATCGAAAGGCATGCTCCAGCATCAGCTTCTTCAGCTCCCCGTTATACTCTCCGCCCCAGAACTCGCGCGCGAGGAACGTCCAGCCGATTTCCACTTCGCTGGCGGCAGGCTTCAGATTCCAATAGCGCGAACTGCCGATGATGCGTCCGGTTTTCCGCTCGATGATCGCGAATGCACCTTTGGATTCGATGGCGCTGGTAAAGAACTTCGCAAAGACCTCGCGTTTGTAGCGATCGCTCTCCGGATGTTGCTCCCAAATCCGCGGATCGCTGGCCGCGGCAAACA
The DNA here is from genome assembly GCA_019243475.1 of Acidobacteriota bacterium. GTDB lineage: Bacteria > Acidobacteriota > Terriglobia > Terriglobales > Acidobacteriaceae > Gp1-AA112. The sequence goes on from JAFAUE010000462.1 coordinate 2,633, forward strand.
GCGCATCGAAGTCCTCTGGACGAAGCGGCCGGAGTTCAAGCAGTTCACCAAGCAACGTAGGTTGAAGATCAAATTCCAAGTGGGACACCCCTGGGAAAAGCGTACACGAGGGTCACGAAAGTAAACCTGCTGGTCACGGAGAAGATCTCGTTTCCACTCTATGACCCTTCGCGTGTGCAGGTGCGGGGCCCCACCTCCGCCTAACAGCTCTTGCTTCAACTTAGCGCTGCACCTGGACATTGCAGCGTGACAAGCGTGACAAGCGTCACAGCGTTGCGTGCGGCCGGTACCAAACAATACTGCGCAGGAAGCGCGTCTCTTGCATGACGCTCGGAAGTGCGCATGAAGGCTCGCGCGCACAGCCGGCAATGATTCTGGAGGCGGCATCGCTGATTTCACCTGGCAGGCTGGCATGATGCAAGGTTCGGCAACTGCACCCGCGAAGCATGTAAGTACTCCAGCGCCGAAGCGCTCCCTTGCCACGTTCGCTGAAAGCCAAGATACGATCATCGCGACTATCACAGCAATCGCGATCGCAGCCTATCTCGTCCTGAAAGCTAGCCATTCCGGCGCCGCCGTCATTGCGCTCCATGGCGCGCTGATATTCGGCGGAGTTCCCATTTTGGTTCGCCTGGCGGGAAATGCCATCCGGCGTGAGTTTGGCTCCGATCTCCTCGCCGGATTTTCGATCGTCACGGCCGCAATACTAGGGGAATACCTTGTCGCCGACATCATTGTGCTGATGCTTGCGGGGGGCACCGCGCTCGAGCGTTTCGCTACACGCCGAGCCTCGGCCGTGCTTGGGGCGCTGGCGAAACGAATGCCGACGACCGGTCATCGAGTATCGGATGGCGGTCTGGTGGACATTAATGCGGAGGACATCTGTCCCGGGGACATACTCGCCCTGCTGCCACATGAAATCTGTCCGGTGGACGGAGAGGTGCTGGAAGGACACGGCGAGATGGACGAGTCCTACCTCACCGGAGAGCCCTATCAGATTTCGAAGGCGCCGGGCACGAACGTCCTGTCCGGAGCCGTGAATGGTCAAGTCGCTCTGAAAGTTCGCGCCACACGACTCGCGCAGGATTCGCGCTTTGCTCGAATCATGCGAGTGGTGGAGGAGGCGGAGCGGCACCGGCCACCGATGCGTCGTCTGGCAGATCGGCTGGGCGCGTGGTACACGCCGCTCGCCCTCACCATCGCTCTGGTGGGATGGTGGGCCGGAGGCAGTCCTGAACGTTTCCTCGCTGTTATCGTGATCGCCACCCCTTGCCCACTCCTGATTGCCATTCCGGTAGCGATCATCGCGGGAATCTCTCTCGCGGCGAAGAGGGGGATCGTCATCAAGAACCCGGCTGTGCTCGAACAACTGGATGACTGCCGCACCTTCATCTTCGATAAAACCGGCACTCTTACCTATGGCCGTCCGGCACTGACCGAGATAATCGCTGTGCCCGGTTTCAGTGAAGATATGGTGCTGCGGGCAGCGACCAGCCTGGAACAGTACTCAAGACATCCTCTGGCGCAGGCGGTTCTCGACGCCGCGCGGTCCCGGTCTCTCTCGCTGGGAGAAGTTGCCGATGTAAGCGAGCAGCCCGGAGCCGGCCTTCTCGGCAGGGTAGAAGGAATGCAGGTCAGGATCACAGGCCGGAATAACGCTTTAGCTGGCGATGTTTCGCTGCAGCATCAACTGCCGGCCGCTTCGTCGGGACTCGAATGCCTGGTATTCATCGATGCGCACTTCGCTGCGCTATTCCGGTTTCACGACCAACCACGCGCAGAGAGCCGCCAGTTTGTTCGCCATCTTGGCCGGAGGCATCACGCCAGTCGAGTGGTTCTGCTCTCGGGGGACCGCAAGGCTGAGGTCGAACACCTGGCTGGCCTCGTCGGCATTCAGGATGTCCATTTCGGGAAATCGCCGGAAGATAAGGTGGCATTCGTACGCGAAGCAAACCAAGCCGGAAAAACTTTGTTCGTGGGAGATGGGATCAACGATGCCCCGGCAATGCTCATGGCCACGGTGGGCATTGCCATCGGACAAAACAGCGACGTAACCGCGGAGTCAGCCCATGCCGTGGTTCTCGACTCGTCGTTGAGGAAGGTCGATGAGCTAATTCACATCGCGCGCAGAATTCGTTCGGTCGCGATGCAAAGCGCAGTCGGAGGAATGCTGCTCAGCGGAGCGGGAATGATATTCGCTGCAGCAGGCCTTCTGCCGCCGCTCATGGGAGCCATCGCGCAGGAGGTGATAGATCTCGCAGCGGTGTTGAACGCTTTGCGCGCCACGCTTGGCCCTAAGAGCTTGAGCGATTTTTGAGATTGCTGAACACCGAATCGCTCTTGCGACTTCTCAGCTTTTGCTCGTGTGCTTGGCATTCGCCTCCCCGCAGGGGAGCGTGCAACAGATCACAAGCGAAGGTGAGCGCCGTCACATCGCATTGGGTTGTGCAGGATTATTTTGAAGATGTCGACGGCTGAAAAGGTCGTCCGGCGCACGTAGCCGGAAGGTCCAAAGTAAGCTGGGTGATTCGCCCAAGCAGGTAACTGCAGGGCGACCGGACGCCAAGAGTGAATGAATAGGGTCCGGCACTGTAAAAGCAGCAATCACACCAAGGGCTGTGGCCGTTCACCTCATCCACGTCCCCCAACCGCGCAAGGCTCGGGACTAGAGAGCGAAACCAGGCTGCAGCCCTCTTCCTATTTGTTACCTATTTGCTACCTCTCGATGTTGCCTTTGTGACCTTCGTGTTCGCCCCTCCGGGTTAAAGAAGCTGCTCGCGTGTCACGACGTGCCCAACGTTCTGTCGCATCGTGCTCGCTTCCGGGGCGAGACTCCCGTTTCAGGAATGTGCCGTCGATCTTCCGGACAGCCCTTTGCGAGCGCAGCTTGTTTTTCGCCGACGAATCTGCAGTTCGCGGTACCGTAGCGATCGCTCTCCGGATGCTGCTCCCAGATCAGCGGATCGCTGGCCGCGGCAAAGAGCGCATCGGAATCCTCAGGAAGCAGCGGCCGGAGTTCCAGCAGCTCCCCAAGCAACGTAGGTTGAAGATCAAAGTCCAAACTTAAGCGCCTCGAAACAAAAACCTGGGACTCAGGCCAAGATTCCCAGGATTATTTTCAATGCAGATTGAGCTGAGTCTTCGCCCCTAATGTCTGAAACTCAGTTCGGCCGGCCACCATCACCAGACGATTCGATCAATTCAGCGGGGATTGCGTCTGGCCGGGCGCTTATCTCAAGAAAACCGCATTGCTGACAGTGCAAAGCACTAACTTCCAGCTCGCGCTGACGCTCGACTTTGATGACCAGAATCACGCTTTTGACGCGCTTCTGATGCTCCGATCCGCATTTCACGCATGCCATTTCGGCGCTCCGTTTTGCATACGTTCAGGCCTTGCGAACGTTCGCTGCCTGGGGACCTTTTTGTCCTTGCTCGGTGTCGAACTCGACCTTATCGCCCTCTTTTAATGACCCGCCTTGGATGGCGGTGGAGTGAACGAAGACATCTTTACCGCCGTTTTCCGGAGTGATGAATCCGAAACCTTTGCCTTCGTTGAAGAACTTCACTGTGCCTCTTGTCATGTTCTTTCCTCATTTCTTCTTGGCCCAGCGCGCCGGGTGCCCCACTGTCGCGTGCTTTTCGCGAGGGCGGCTGGAAGCCTCCTGGTCCCCAAAGCTCGCTGGCTAAACTCTGCGCAGCGTGGGATTGGATTCTAGTCCTCAATCCAAAGCATGCTTTTCTTCGGAAAGTAGTATGCGCCGAACCTGCCCAAATCTGTGAAGGAACAGCTCGAGAGCGCGGCTAGTGCCGAGTAAACCGGAAATGCGCTTGAGAGTTGTGGGCACAGAGCGCCATTATAGTCACGCCGTTCATCGCACCCACCCTCGCGAACACCGCGCGAGAGTGGGGCACCCGGCAGGTTGAAGGCGAAAAGGGTGCGTCCCCCGATACTAAGGACGACGGAAGGGTGGCCAACGAGCGATAACGGTTTTGAGCGATATTGTGATTGATCGCCACCTGGTAGCGAGGTCAAAGGGGGTAGGGAAGCCGGCGGCGACTGGAGTTTGTGGTCTGCGAAGCAGGGCGATGAGCGGCAGGTTCCCTTGGAGAGCCCCCGTCGCGTTTAGTAAATTCAAAAAGTAGTTTTCGCTGCACCGAACAGGCGTGAAAAAAGACCCGGACGACGCGGACGGCTCTCCTCAGCTTTTCGCAAGCCCGCCCAAACTTCCTCCGGCTTGCCGCTCACGTCGATACTCACGCCCAACTGTTCTGCGTATTTCTCAAACTCGTGCGGCAGCGTGATCTTGTTCTCGGTGCTTTCTAAGCCGCTGACTTTGCCCTTCGCGATAGCTACTTTGAGCGGACGCGCCGCTGCGTCCCAAAACAAATATTCATCATTCTCGATGTCAATGGCTTCGAGGTGATAGAGAATCCTGTCAGCAGTTTCAATTTGAATGACCGTGCCATCATCGAGGCACACGTACAGTGGGAACTCAAAGCTGCCGTCCATAATTTCCAATCATAGCTGCTGATAACAGGCGTTATCGCTCAGTGACTGAAATCGCGATTCACGTCAATCATCGTCCTGGCGGTTCTACCAAATCGAGTTCGGTGCCACCGCAAGTGCCTCCATCGCGGCGCGTCAGCAGCAGCGACTGCCGGGGCGCTTTCGGGCTGACTTTGAGTAATAAATCGGTTGCGTCGTAACCGCGCTCCCCTGCGCTTCCACCCTCAATGTGCAATACATAAGTCCCGCTCGGCACATCGTCAAAAGAGAAGCTACCGGCTGCATCGGACGAGGAGTGGTATGCCGTTCCGGTGAGGGGATTCCGTAAGACTAGTGATGCACTGGTGATCGGAATCTCGACTCTGTGAACGATGTTCCAGAGTGGAGAGCCGCCCTTGCCAGGCTGTGAGTCGATCAACCTTCCGGCCACTCGTCGCGTTGCCGGGGCCAAATCGCCCCACTTGTACTTCAGCGCCCGCTTGGCTTGTCGAGACGGCGCGTTGTCAATGTGGAAGCACTGGTACGCTGCGTTTATTCCGAGTAGATCCGCACTGATCCAGTAATCTCCAGGCGGCAGATTTGACACGTGAACAATCCCATCGGTCGCCGTAACGCCGGAGAACGCATTCTTGTTGTCGTTGTTCCGAAAAGTGCTGATCTCTACCTCTACCCCGGTCAATGGCCTGCCGTCGTGTGTAACCGAGACGGCAAAATTCGTCTTCATCTCAACGCCTCGACCCAAACAACCCGCCAAAGAACAAGCACTAGCTTGATTCGTTACCAACAGACCAAATGCGGTAAGCAACAGAACTGCACATCGGTTTCGTCCAGGCATCATGCAAGTCATAGCGTATATCGACGGCCGGGTGGCGCACCCAATTATTCGTAGTTATTCGTAATTTTGGTTTTTCGCGGACATACCTAGCTGTGGGTGCCGCACCCTGCGCGCTGTTCGCAGGGTGCGATTTCGAGAGAGTACTCGCTTTAAAGGTTTTTCGAAATGGTCAGGCAAAGGCAACTATGGGTAAATCGGGAACAGACGGAACGTCTTCCCGAAACGGGAAATCAGTTACGTTCGGTCTGTCCCGGCTTCTCTAGGCGTGGTCTGGCTTGTTGGCCAACTCTGAATTAGGCTCATTCATCTAGAGCGTTGAACCCGATGAGATCGCACCTCGCGCTTGCGTTTCTACTTTCGACAATGTTGGCCCACGCTCAACCGCAGCGATGCGTACAGAGTGAATTCTCCGGTGAAGCAGCGCAAGGTCAACGGTTCACGCAAGAGCTTGGCGAAGGCTTAGTTTTCAGCGTTGTTCCCATGTGGAACGCCCCGTGGGGTTGGTTCAAAATCCGTGTTAGGGACGAATCACGCGGCTCGATCTTCGTGTTTAATCCGAGCGATGATAACTGGCTGCTTGCCACTCCCGATTGGTGGTCAACATTCATTGGTGGTGGATTCCAATCCGACCAAAATGCGGCACTTCAATACCGGCTGCGGTCTTTGGTTTTTCCTTTATCAGCGGATGCGAAAGAGAAATTGAAGGAATTCACCGGCCTTCTGAGCGCGGCCAAGACTTCAGAAGAAGAGCGGGATGCTTTTGTCGCTCTAAACCTTATCCATCTGGGACAGATCACGTTCAGCATCGAAGATTATCGTTTTGCCAATGGCGATCCGCCGAAGAGCGTCGAGTGGGTGAAGTTTACCGCGAGGGTAACGGTTCCGGCTGAATTTACTCTTTCGGAAAAACTGGTATCGGCAAAGCCCTCTCTGCGATATGTGGACTGCCCTCCGATTCCAGATGAGGTAATCGAGAACTTCCGACATCCAAAGCGCCACGAATACTTCCTGACACAACAGACAGCAACTCCTGCCGCACAGTAGGTCTCGACGGGTAAATCGGGGACAGGTAAATCGGGGACAGACGGAGGCGGGGACGGTAAATCGGGGACGGACGGAACG
>JAFAUE010000041.1 GCA_019243475.1 Acidobacteriota bacterium
CGGCGATGGCGTAGTCATACAACGAATAGGCGGACGCGACCGCTTCCGGATTCCCGGTGAGCTGCTTGATGCGCTGCGACGCTTTGCTGCGTTCCCATATGCCGATCAGCCAGAGCGCGTTGAAGCCGCGCCGGGCAAGCGTTTCCAGTTCCGAATCGGGAACTTGATCGAGATGGTGGACGGGCCGCTTGTATTGCTTCGAGAGTTGATCAAGCCACACGAAGGTGCTTTTGGCGATCATCACCGTACGCGGCATCCACTCCACATCGGGACTGAAGCGCTCGTACTCAGGCTCTTTGAGGTTGTAGTGAGGGATGGCGGCCGCGCTCGAATCGCCCCGGTCCTGCTGCTGGCCAAAGTGAGCGCGCTCCTGCTGCGGGTGGAAACGCATCCAGATGGCGATCTCTTCTTCTTTAAAGATGTCGAGCGCGACAAGGATGCGGCGCACCATGTCCCCGAGAACCTCGCCCCACGTGTCGCGGATGAAGGCGAGTTGTCCTTCAAGCGATTCGGGTGAGGCCAACGCAGGCGCGCGCAGCAAGTCGATCAGATTCTGGTTCTGCGGCCCAAAGCGAGGGCGCGTTTGGAAGTATTGCTTCAGCGCCGACGTGATTTTCGGGTATGCAGTGTCTTGGAGCGGCTGGTCGTGGAAGAGCTCCTGAAAGCGGCGGAAGGCGAGATTCAGGTTCGCCAGCCACAGCATCATCATCTCTTCAAGTGCTATCGCACGATGCGGCGTGTCGCCGCTGTGCGAATTCAGCCACTCGGAAAGCGCAACTTTGCCGAGAAATACATCGCGGGGGGGAAATTGCTGCGTGAACTCCAGAAGGGTGCCGTCGAGGGCTTCGCGTCCGACTTTGTCCTCGAACCAGCGCAACGCATCAACCATCACCTTCGGATCGCGCTGCTCACGATATCTGGCGACCAAGGCATGCAGGAGCTCGTCGATCAGCGCCATGGCGTTCAATGCGCCGGGGTGCACCGCGCGCTCAGGATGGCGCTCGACATCGCGCTGCCGGTTCATCTTCTCGGCAAAGCGCCGGCTCGCCGCCATGTTGGCGAAGAGCACATTGCCGTTCCAGGAGAACAGCTCGTCTTCGAAGCCGTATCGCTCGCGGGCGGCACGAGAGACGTGGAACTCGAACTTCGCCTCGTATTGCATAACTCTCTATTAGAACAAAGACGGTGAGATTGCGGCTATGGATGCGCGGGGTGCCTGAGAGAAGCAGCACTCAGCATTCAGCAATCAGCAAATCGCAATTCAGCAAACCTGCTTCCCTTCCCGCGCTTGTCCTGCTTAGGGACTCGGGCGCGAATCGACTGGGACCGCCAACCGCAATAGCTAAAAGCTGACCGCCGAGCGCTGAGCGATCCCCACCCTTGCCGTCTAGAATGGAACGAGCCTCAATGCCTGACGCGCAGCACGAAGAAGAAGTATTGGGTAAAGCGTATGACAGCCGGCTGATGAAACGGCTGCTCGGATATCTTGCTCCCTACCGCTGGCAGACGATTACGGCCATCGTCGCCATTCTGGTGAAGGCCGGCGCAGATGTTCTCGGGCCCTATCTCACTAAGGTTGCGGTCGACAAATATCTCGCGAGCGCTCAGGCCGGCAACCGTCACTCTTTCCTGGATTCATGGCTGAGCCCGCGGCCGCTGGTAGGCATAGGCCAAATCGCGGCCGTCTACGTCACCCTGCTGCTAATTTCCTTCTGCATGGAATTTCTTCAGACCTACTACATGCAGTGGGTCGGTCAAAAGGCGATGTTCGACTTGCGCAGCCAGATCTTCGCGCACATGCAGCGGCTGCACGTAGCATTCTTCGATCGCAATCCCGTTGGCCGGCTGGTCACGCGCGTCACCACGGATGTGGACGCGGTGAACGAGATGTTCACCTCGGGAGTCGTGTCGATCTTTGAAGATGTTTTCGTACTTGCCGGCATTGTCGTGATCATGCTGCGCTTGAAATGGTGGCTGGCGTTAATCACCTTCGCGGTGCTCCCGCTGATCTTCTGGGCAACGATGATTTTTCGCCGCAGCGTGCGCGAATCTTACCGGCGCATTCGCACGGCAATCGCTCGCATCAATGCGTATCTGCAGGAGCATGTGAGTGGCATCGTTGTACTGCAGCTCTTTAATCGCGAGGAGCGCGCATATAAGAGCTTCGAGGAGGTAAACGCGCTGCACATGGAGGCATTCAAGGATGCGATCTTTGCGCACGCTGTTTACTATCCGACGGTAGAAATCCTTTCCGCATTGGCGATTGCCTGCGTTGTGTGGTTCGGCGGCGGCCAGGTGCTTCGCGGTGCGGTCACGCTGGGCACTGTGGTTGCGTTCATCCAATATGCGCAGCGATTCTTCCGTCCGATTCAGGATCTCAGTGAGAAATACAACATCCTGCAATCGGCAATGGCGTCGAGCGAGCGCATCTTCAAGCTGCTCGACACGCCGGTTGAAATTGCGACTCCCGCCATTTCACGCCGCGTCGAGGGCGAGGGACGAATCGAATTTCGCAACGTCTGGTTCGCTTATACGAGCGCGGGAGCTCGAATTCAGAGTGCAAATGGCACTCCTGGGGATGGAACGAGCACGGCTGCCGATCGAGCTCGCTTCAGTTCAACCCAAAATCCAGAGCCCGATTGGGTTCTCCGCGACGTGTCATTCGCGATCGAACCCGGACAGACAGTCGCCATCGTTGGGCACACCGGCGCGGGCAAAACAACAATCATCTCGCTGCTGCTGCGCTTCTACGACATCCAACGCGGCGCAATTCTTATGGATGGTGTCAACATCCGGGATATGGATCTCGGCGAACTGCGACAGCGATACGGCGTCGTACTGCAGGACCCTTTTCTCTTTTCGGGAACCATCGCGGCCAACATCCGTCTGGGCTCGAAACGGATTACGCCAGAGATGATCGAGCGAGCCGCGCAAGACGTGAACATCGCCGACTTCATCGGCACTCTGCCGAAGGGCTTCGAAGAACCGGTGCGGGAACGGGGCAGCACGCTTTCTACTGGACAGAAACAACTCATCTCCTTCGCCCGGGCGCTGGCGCACCAGCCGAAGATTCTCATCCTCGATGAAGCTACGTCCAGCGTGGATACGGAAACGGAGTTGCGTGTTCGCGAGGCCCTCGGCCGGATGGTCGAGGGACGAAC
>JAFAUE010000485.1 GCA_019243475.1 Acidobacteriota bacterium
CAACACGCCTTCCTGTTTTTCCTCGCCCACAGGACGATAGAAGAGCTTGTCGCCCTCGAGGAAGACTTCGATGAACGCCGGGCGCATGGTGATCGTGCCTTGGATCATCGCTTCTGACAGCGGGTCTTCGATGTAGCGCTGCAGTGCCCGGCGCAGCGGACGCGCTCCGTACGTGCGATCGCTCAAGGTCTTCTCCAGCACCCATTTCTTCGCTTCGTCCGTAACAGAGATCGTGATCGCCTTCTGCGCAAGGTTAGCGTTGAGCTGCTGCACCATGAGCTCGACGATCTGTATCAGATCGGCGTCGGTGAGGGCGTTGAAGAGGATGATCTCGTCGATGCGGTTCAAGAACTCCGGATTGAATGTGCGCTTGACCTCATTCTTTACCAGGTCCTCGACCTTCGAGGAAACCATGTCTTCTTTTTCCGACTGGAAGCCCAGGCCGCTGCGCTTCATCAGGTGGCGCGCGCCGATATTCGACGTCATCACCAGGATGGTGTTCTTGAAATCGACCGTGTTGCCGAGACCGTCGGTGAGCTGGCCGTCTTCAAAGACCTGCAGCAGGATGTTGAACACATCCGGATGCGCCTTCTCGATTTCGTCGAGCAGCACAACCGAGTATGGCGCGCGCTTCACGCGTTCGGTAAGCTGACCGCCCTCTTCGTAGCCCACATAGCCCGGAGGCGAGCCAATCAGCTTGGAGACGGAGTGCTTCTCCATGAACTCGGACATGTCGAAGCGGATCAGCGACTTTTCGCTGCCAAACAGGAACTGTGCCAGTGTGCGCGCGACTTCGGTCTTGCCGACGCCCGTAGGCCCGAGGAACAGGAACGAGCCGATAGGACGATGCGGGCTCTTCAGCCCCGCGCGCGAACGGCGGATAGCGCGAGCCAGGGCGGAAATGGCTTTGTCCTGCGAGATAACACGCTTGTGCAACTCTTCTTCGATACGCAGGAGTTTCTGCGTCTCTTCTTCTTTGATCGAAGTAATGGGCACGCCTGTCCAGCGCGACACCACATCTTCAATGTCCTCGCGCGTAACTACGCCTGTCGATGACTCGTCGAGATGGTATTTCTCACGCAGACCGCGCAGGTTCTCACGCTCCTTGCGTTCTTCGTCTGAGTAGAAGCGCGCCTTCTCAAACTCGTGGCTCGCAATGGCGTTCTCCATGCGGTGCACGATGAACTTAATGCGCTTCTGCACGTCGGTGATCTCGTCGGGAAGCGATGTCTGGCGCAGCTTTACGCGCGCGCCGGCTTCGTCGATAAGATCGATCGCCTTATCGGGCAGGAAGCGATCCGGGATGTAGCGGTTGGAGTGTGAAACTGAAAATTCGATCGCCTCTTCCGTGTAGGTGACGGCGTGGAACTTCTCGTAGCGCTCCTTAATGCCGTTGATGATCTTTACCGCATCGGTTTCGTTTGGAGGCGGCACCTTCACGGACTGGAAGCGGCGCTCGAGCGAACGGTCTTTCTCGATCGACTTGCGATATTCCCCAGGAGTGGTGGCACCGATGCACTGAATTTCGCCGCGCGACAGTGCCGGCTTCAGGATGTTGGCAGCGTCCAGCGAACCTTCGGCGGAGCCGGCTCCGACCAGGGTGTGCAGCTCATCGATGAAGATGATCGCGTTCTGGTTCTCCATCAGCTCTTTCATGATGGTCTTCAGACGCTCTTCAAATTGTCCGCGGTATTTGGTGCCGGCAACGATGAGTGAAAGATCCAGGGCAAGAATGCGCTTTTCCGCGAGAAACGACGGAACATCGCCGTCGGCGATGCGCTGCGCAAGCCCTTCAACGATCGCGGTCTTTCCTACACCCGGCTCGCCGATCAGCACGGGATTGTTCTTAGTGCGCCGGCAGAGAATCTGCACAACGCGCTCGACTTCGTTTTCACGACCGACCAGCGGATCGAGCTGATTGTCCATCGCAGCTTGCGTGAGGTCGCGCGAAAACTCGCTCAGCAGCGACGACTCGCGCGAGCGTTGCGGCTGCGCTTTTTCCTGCGTGCTGCGGGCCAGTTCTTCGCGGATCGCGCTCAAACGCAGTCCACGCTCGTGCAGGATTTCGGCCGCGAAGCATTTTTCTTCGCGCAGCAGTCCTAACAGAAGATGTTCAGTGCCAATGTGCTTGTGAGAGAGCCGCTCGGCTTCTTCGGCGGCATAGGCGAGCACGCGCTTGCATTCATTGCTGAGCGGAAGATCGACAGACGTCGATACCTTCTCCCGAATCGTGGTGTGACCTTCAATCTGCTTACGGATCGACTCGACCGAGGCATGCGAACGCAAAAAGCGATTTGTGAGTGCCTTGTCCTCGCGCAGCAAGCCCAGCAACAGATGTTCGGTCTCGATATAAGGCGAGCCGAACTGGCTGGCTTCGTAGCGGGCAAAGAAGATTACCCGCCGCGCTTTCTCCGTGTAGCGTTCGAACATGTTCCCCCTTGGAAGGTCCTCAATGCTGCCCTAAGTCCGTGGGCCGCCTGGTTACGTCTTCTACCTCCGCGCCGCCGATCACCCCCGACCGCCTGCTCTTTGGGAAGAACTTACTCCTAATTAACTTCGGCTGAGAGTATCGTTTCGATTACCCACAGCCGCATTTCCATCACATCCGTACATCTGTCCTTCGTCACATCACCCGGTTCTTTGGGAGCTGGATTCGTTCAAGGTGCCCTCTGTGTAAGCGCAACACCCGGTCGCAGCGTCCGGCAAACTCCAGGTTGTGAGTGACAATAATCGAGGTGAGCTGATGCTGTACATGCAACTTTGCGATCAGATCGAACACGCGTTCCGCCGTTGCAGTGTCGAGATCGCCAGTGGGTTCGTCGGCCAGCAGCAGCTCAGGACCTGTGACCAGCGCGCGCGCCAAAGCGACTCGCTGCTGTTCCCCTCCTGAGAGCTCGCCTGAACGGTGATGCATTCTGTCGCCGAGTCCTACTTCACGCAGCCATTCGGCTGCGCGCTCCAATGCTTTCGGTACGTTTTCGCCGCGCGCCAGTAAAGGCATCGCGACGTTTTCCTGCGCGTCGAACTCGGGCAGCAAGTAGTGAAACTGCCATACAAAACCGATTTTGCGATTACGAAATTCCGCCGCCGCCTCGTCGGAAAGCGATTTCAACGAGAGTTGCGCGCAGTATATGTCACCCTCAGAAGGCCTATCAAGCGTTCCGAGAACGTGCAACAGCGAGCTCTTTCCCGTACCCGACTCGCCCACAATCGCAAGCATCTCTCCCTTCCTCACCTGGAAGGACAAATTTTCAAAGACCACCAGACGGTTCACTCCCGTCCGATATTCCTTCTTCAAGTTCTCGACCCGAAGAAGCTCTGCTTGCTCTATTGGATGCAAGCGCCTCCTTGAAAGAACCAGCGGAGAAAGTGCGCCAGCCCACGTTGAGCAAGCGATTTGCCGCGCCAAGCCTTGTCTAAAACAGGCTTACCTACACCAATTAGAACACTTTCGGCAAGGCTTCGATGCGTTACGGAAGTGACCCTCAGCGTTACTATGCAAGACTTTGCGACGCCCAGGAAGCGTTGTGCAATGAGAGACAAAAGGCCGTCTGGGCTTGAGTAGGACGAGCGGCCCTGCAGCCCGGCACCGATCCCCGTTTGCTCCCAACCGTCATTCATATCTCAACGCCTCGGCGGGCAATATTCGCGCTGCCGACCAAGATGGATAAAGCGTAGCCAGCAGCGATACCGCTATAGCAGTCGCGGCGACGAGCAGCCCATGCACTGCTTTTGGTGCAAAGGGCACATAATCAACCGAGTACACCTCTGCTGAAAGTCTTATCCAGTGATAGTGGCCGCCGGCATAGGCGAGAACGTATCCCCCGACCAGTCCGATCACCGTCCCAATTACACCAATTAACAGTCCCTGGTAAATGAAGACCCTGCGGATTTGAGATTTACGCGTCCCCATCGACATGAGCACCGCGATGTCCTTCGTCTTCTCCATCACCATCATGGTGAGAGAGATCAGGATGTTCAAGGCTGCCACAAACACAATCAGACTCACCGTGATGAACGTCACAACCCCCTCCAGCCGAAGGGCATGAAAGAGCGGCCGATTCTGTTCTTCCCAGTTTGTGGTCATAAATCCGGGGCCTGCGGCGCTCTCTATCTCAGTACCGATTTCGGGAGCCTTGTAGATGTCATCCACCTTGAATTCGATCACGGAGATAATGTCGCCGAGGCCAAACAGG
>JAFAUE010000233.1 GCA_019243475.1 Acidobacteriota bacterium
ATCGATGGCTCCATCGTCACCGACTTTCGCAATGATCTGGCGAATGAGAAGCAGTCGAAAGATGGCCTTGCAGTGAACCTGTTTCCTCTCAACTCGAAACAGCAGGCCAATTACCGTTTCAAGCTGCTGGGCGAGCAGACGCTAAACGGTCGCGCTGTCTACCGCGTTCGCTTTGAACCAAAAGAGAAGAGTGATGTGGTTTGGTCGGGAGAGGCCTTCATCGATAAACAAGACTTTCAGCCGGTGACGGTTTTCACCAAACTGGGTCGAAAGGTTCCATTCGTTATACGCACCGCGCTGGGAACGGATCTTCCCGGATTGGGATTCAGCGTGACGTACAAGCGGCAGCCGGACGGCGTCTGGTTTCCCGCGACCTTCGGTACAGAGTTCCGCCTGCGCGCGGTGTTCTTCATCAATCGTGATATTTCAGTTTCGCTGGTAAACAGCGATTTCGAGCGGACGCATGTCGATTCGAGCGTGCGCTTTGCTGCGGCCCAGTAGATCTCGGCCGGTTGATTCTCGCTAGCGGGTGCCAGCCATTTCGGGAACGTCCACAACGGCTTCGCGCAGGTAGCGTGCGGCCTCTTCCGGGGAAGTGGGATTGATGTAGAAGCCGGTACCCCACTCGAAGCCCGCCACCTTTGTCAATTTGGGAATGAGCTCGATGTGCCAGTGATAGTACTCGGCATGCTCCTGCCAGGCGAGCGGCGCGGTGTGCAAGACCATGTTGTACGCGGGCCGTTCGAGGACCGCATCCATTTTGGCGATCACCAGCCGGATCATTTTTGCCAGGTTCTGGAAATCGGCGGCGCTGGTATTCTCGAATGCCGCTTCGTGGTTCGTGGGAAGGATGCAGGTTTCAAAGGGGAAGCGCGGAGCGTAGGGCGAAATCGTCACGAACCCGCGATTCTGGGCCACCAGCCGGGCTTCTTCCGCTGAACTCTCCTGATGGACGATGTCGCAGAAGATGCAGCGCTCTTTCAGCTTGTAATAACGGTTCGCGCCTTCCAGCTCCTCCATCACCTGGCGCGGCACGATCGGCAGCGCGATCAGCTGGCAGTGCGGATGTTCGAGTGTCGCGCCCGCCGGTTCGCCATGGTTCTTGAAGATAAGGATGTACTTGAAGCGGCGGTCCTGTTTCAGGTCCACGATGCGGTCGCGGAAGGCCCAGAGCACGTCTTCGATGCCCTTTTCCGCCATGTCGGCAAGAGTCTGCCGGTGGTTCGGCGTCTCGATAATCACTTCGTGAGCGCCGATGCCGTTCATGCGGTCGTACATGCCTTCGGCGCGGCGGTCGAGATTGCCCTCAATTCCCAAAGCAGGAAACTTATTGGGCACTACTCTGACCGACCAGCCGGGCTTGTCGCGCTCTGAGCCGTTACGGTAAGCGAGGATCTCGGGAGGGGTCTTGCTCTCGTTGCCGGGGCAGAAGGGACAAAAGCCGCCTTTGAGGACTACGGTGTGTCGGGTGAAGTCGCTTGGCCTGCGTGCGCGATCAGTGGCAATAATGACCCAACGTCCTGTGACCGGGTCCTTCCTTAACTCGGGCAACTCTGGTCCTTTCCCCTTGGGAGTGTCTTCATTTTATGACATGGGAAAAGCGTCACGGAACAGAGTTATGTCGGGCTGCCCGTTACTTTCGAGGTAAATGCTGATTACATCGAAGCGAAACGCCGGCGACTTGCCCTGCGCCTGCGCGTATTGCCGCAGGTATTCGCGGGCCAGTGCGGAGAGCGTCTTCCGCTTCTGCTCGTCCACCGCGGTTTCAGCGGGAAGATAGTCACGCCGGCTGCGGGTCTTCACTTCTACAAAGCACAGCGTATTTTTTTCAATCGCGATCAGATCGATATCGCCGGGACGGCGCGGCGAGCGGAAATCCCGGGCGATGATGGTGAATCCGAGTTTGCGCAGATAGAAGAACGCTTCGTCTTCACCGCGCGCGCCGGCGGCAAGGTGAGCGGCGCGCTGCGGAGAACGTCCGAGAGTGGAGACGAGCCGGTCAAGCGCGCGAATCGTGGTTGCAAAGAGCAAACAGGGATGGTAGCACTGCAAGCCGGCGGGCTCTGCGATATTGAAATGTCTGCGGCGGAATCCGCGCCTTCTGTCCGACCAGTCCACAGTCAGCGTCGGCAATCCCTGTTAATTTCCTGTTCCGTCCGGAAACCAGGGCCTGGTATTGGCGTGTAAGCTCTGCACTTTGAGGAGCATAGGTTGGGAATTCCCGCGATTCCCTGAGCAATTCCCTCAGTGGAGGGCAAAAATTGCGGATTTTGGGCAGAAATTGCGAAAGTTAGGGTCGGAGAT
>JAFAUE010000366.1 GCA_019243475.1 Acidobacteriota bacterium
CATCGAGCCGAAAGATTCCAGAGTTGGTGCCGTTTGAATTCAGAGTGAAACCCCTCGCTTCCACGGAATAAAGTCGTCCTGTCCGAGCAGTTCGGCCTTGGTTTTCGCATCGCCGCTCGCCACCCGGAGGATCAACTCGAGAATCCGCTCGCCCGCGTCGTCTACAGACTCTTCCCCGCCGATGACGGTTCCAGTATCAATGTCGATTGCGTCGGACATGCGCTCAGCAAGCTGCGAATTGGTGGAGATCTTGATCACCGGAGCGATGGGATTGCCAGTAGGAGTCCCCAAACCGGTGGTAAAGAGCACAACATTTGCTCCGGCTCCGACCTGCGCCGTGACTGCTTCAACATCGCTTCCTGGAGTGCACAGGAGGTTGAGGCCGGGTGTCGTGGCATATTCCGGATAGTCGAGCACCCCGGTCACCGGTGAGTCGCCGCCTTTACGCGCAGCTCCCGCCGACTTCATGGCGTCGGTGATTAAACCGTCTTTTATGTTTCCCGGGGACGGATTCATTTCAAAACTGGCACGCACGGCTTTGGCGCGCGCCGCGTAATCGCGCATGAGGTCGATGAATCGATTGGCCACCTGATCGCTACTGGCTCGATCGATCAACCACTGCTCTACTCCACATAATTCAGGGAATTCCGCCAGAAGGGTTGTTCCGCCAAGCGCGGCGAGGATGTCGGAAACGTGCCCAATCGCCGGGTTCGCCGAAAGTCCAGAGAAACCATCCGAACCGCCGCATTTAAGCCCGACACTGAGCTTCGATAGCGATGCAGGTTCTCGCTCCGCCCGATTAGCGTCGATCATTCCTAAGAAGGTTTCGCGGACGGCTTGCGTAAGCATTGCGCGTTCCGATGCACTCCGCTGCTGCTCCAGCAAGATAAAAGGCTTGCTGAAATGTGGATCGCGTTTGGCAATCTCCTCGCGCAGGATGTCGGCCTGAGAATGCTGGCAACCCAGGCTCAGCACCGTCGCGCCGGCCACATTGGGATGATGCAGATATCCGGCAATCAATCCGCAGAGATTACGTGCGTCCTCACGTGTCCCGCCGCAACCGCGCTCATGGGTGAGAAACTTCACGCCGTCGAGATGCTCAAAAAATCCCGCAGGCTGTGAGCGCCCTTCACTGCCATTTGGCTGAAAGTTCCTGATCTCGTCAGTCCGCCCTTCGCGATAAAGGCGCGCGAGCTCGGTCACCTGTTGGCGGTAAACCTGTGGCGGAGCGTAGCCAAGTCCTTCCTCAAAAGCTTTGCGCAGAACATCGATATTGCGGTTCTCGCAGAACACCAACGGAACAACCAGCCAGTAATTGCGCGTACCGACCTGGCCATCGCTGCGGCGATAACCCAAAAACGTTCGGTTCTTCCATTTGCTTACGTCCGGAGCATGCCACTCATATCTGCCGCTCTTTGCATGAAATTCGGCGGCTTCATGCCGCAGATTGCGAGTTGTAATTGCCTCGCCGCGGCGAATCGGCTGCGTGACTTTGCCTACAACAACGCCATACATCACAACTTGATCGTCAACCGCAAGCTCTTGCGTGGCAAACTTGTGTTTTGCGGGAACAGCAGTAGCAAGCACATATCTCTCGCCGCCGATGCTGACCTCGTCGCTAGCCTGCAGGTCGGTCAGCGCGATCAGGACGTTGTCGCGGCGATCGAGTTTCAAGACGCGAGTTTGAGTCAGGGTCTCAGGCACGTCGTTCCAAGGCCGACGATAAGTTTCGGCACTTATCATTTTCATCCCGGGTTCCCACTGAGACAACTGCTCGATTCTGCACAATAAAACCGTCGCCCCGATGGCCGGTTAGCCAGCTTGGCGACGGTTCTCTGTCAGAAGTAGAAGTGCAATCCGAACTGCATCTCCCGGGGAGTTGTACCAGCAGCGAGAGAGTTAATGAGCCCCGCCTTGGGATTGATCGTGCTCCCAGAAGAGTTTACTTGCACGATGTTTGGCGTGTCCCAGTTCTGCACATTGAATATGTTGAAGAACTGGAAGTTAAGGTCAAGTCGCTTTTCTTCACCGATTGGAAATCCCTTTGTGAGCGACAAATCAGTATTGAAGACCGCCGGTGACCTGAGCGCATCTCGCCCCATGGTGCCGAAAGAGGCCACGGGGACAGCGAAGGCGCACGGATTGTAGTAGTTGGTTGCAGTGCGGACCACTGTGGGAGCGCTGCCTCCCTGGTTGGTGGTGAGATGGCACTTGGGATCTGGGTTCGCCAACACTGGACCGGCGACGAATGGATCCGCAATTTCATTGGGACGCCCATACGTTCCTGGACCATTCGGGCTGCTGCCCTGGAGGTTGGCGATGTCACCGGATACCTGCAGAGTGAACGGCTGTCCGGAACGGGCCTGCAGAATCGACTCTGTCCGCCAGTTGCCCAGAATCCACGATAGCGGGCCACTCTGGAAGAAGCGCTTGCCCCGCCCCGCGGGCAGTTCATAGATGTTCGCCCAGGAAAAGAAATGAGTGATGTCGAAGGCGGAGGTTCCGCGTGCGGACCGCAGATCATAGAAGTTCTGCACGACCGAGCCACCACCCGGGCCGTTCTCTACGCCAAAGTAGCCGCTTGTGGTGTCAATCGAGTGGCTCCACGTATAGGAGAAAAGTGTGCTCAGCCCGTTGGAATAGCGATGCTGCAGCCGCGTCAACAGGCCGTTATAAGACGAATTGCCGATGCTCTTCGAATAATTGTTGATGTCCACCCAAGGCATGGCGCGCAGCGCATCTACCGAGGCTTTGTACGCGTTGTTGCAAGCAGTGTCGGCCTTCGCGCAGGTATTGTTCGGCGAAGCAGCCGAGGCGGCATTTGCCTTGCCGTTAAACGGCAGCCGTCCGTCATGGCTGCCAAGGTACGACATTGACAGTACTGTGTTAGGCGTCAGCTCCTGTTCGACCTCCAAGTGATATTGGAAGGCATAGGGATCTTTATAGCGCGGATCGTCGCTGAAACCTCCCACTCCCCAAGGGTTGGCAGCGGGGAGTGACACGGGAATGTTGCTCTGCACGGCGCTCATAAATTGGAATTGGCGCGCTGCAGTATTTGCAGTCGTGTTCAACGTAGGCAGAGTGAACGCGACCGAATCGGGCCAGACTTCGGCTTCGAGATCGTTCTGAACGTACTGGCTGCGGGCAGAAAGTGAATCCCAATACAGTCCAGCACCAGTTCGAATTACCGTTTTGGGATGGACCTGCCACGCGATTCCGAGGCGAGGCGCCCAGTTATCTTTGATCGGCGGCGGGGAGGCGGTTTTGCCGGCCAATACTACATTCTTAAAGTGAGGATCGGTCTGGAACGCGTCCGGTATGCAAGGCGCCTGAGCCGCAACGCTGCACAACGCCGGCATTGTCTTGGCGCCGATGATCCAGAGCTGGTCTGGCAGATCAAGCGAATTCCAAAGACGTCCGTCGTTGGTATGCGGTTGGGTGAGATAGTCGTAGCGGAGTCCATAGGTGATCGTTAGATCCCGGCGGATCTTCCACTCGTCCTGCAGGTATGCCGCCCAAGTGCCATAGCTGAAGGCGACCTCGCCGCCTTGACGGCTTGGCAACTGTCCCGAAGCGGAATTGGGTAACGCTAGCAACGCGGACGCAAGTGTCAATCCGGTGTTACTGGTATTCGCAGGATTGGACGTTTGATTGTTGCTGAATGCCCAGGTCTGGAAGGTATTCTGCTGCAGGCGCGCCGCGCTGATCCACCAGAATCCGCCTTTGATGTTGTGATTTCCCTTTAGCCAGGTGATGCTTGGCGTTACGCTGCGCGTCGGATTCTCCCTTGGCGCTTGGCCGCGGACGCCCCAACTGCTATTGCCCCCGTTATTCCATGGCCCTCCTAGAGTAACCAGCATCCCACCAAATTTATCGACGTTGGCGAATCCAGCCTGCGATAAAGGCTGCGTACCAGCGGAGTGCTGGTTCTGCTGGCTCGAGTCCACGCCCGGACGACCCGCGTATCCCGCACGGACATCCAGGATCAGCGTAGGACCAAACGTGTGGACATAATCGCCACCGTAGTTGCGTCCCGGGGAGCCGCCCGCCGTGAATCCTTGCTCTCCGATTGGGGTGTAGGTGTAGTTGTTTTGCTGCGTGTAGCGGAAGAACACGTTGTCGCTATCGCGGAAGCGATGGTCAACGCGGATGCTGTACTCGTTAGAGTTATTCAGAGTTGGGAGGTTCTGGATGAAGTTATGCGTTGGATCGTTGGGATTAGCGTAGTTCGGTGTTGCCGAGTACACCTGGAAGAATTTCTGCATCGCCGGATTGATCAGCGCTGCAGGAATTTTGTTGCAGACCTTGTCCCCTGCCGGAGGATTGTTGCCGGTGCCTTGAGGCAATTGCAGTCCCGTGGCCGGATTAGCTGCCAGAGGGTTTCCGGCGCCGTCGCAATAGAACGGATCACGAGCGTTGTTGCCGGTAGCAGCTGTCGAGAACGGATTGAATATTTGATTGCTCGTTCCAGAAAGGGACGTTTGGGAAAAGTCGCCATTCAATTCCGCCGGCGTGGGAACGTACTGGAAGCCCTGTGACGGCTGGCTGTAACGCCATCCTGCATATCCGAATGCGAAAAATGTCTTGTCATGAATGATTGGGCCGCCGACCGTAGCGCCGAACTGGTTCTGATGGAACGGCGCAGGTCCCTTCGGATTGCCGAACGCGTCAAAGTCGGTGAAGCCGTTACGAGCGTCAAAGGCATTGTTCCTGACGTACTCGAACGCAGAGCCGTGGAATCTGTTAGTTCCCGATTTGGAAACCATGTTCACCACACCGCCCATAGCGCCGCCCATCTCTGCCTGCGGATCCTGACCGGTGACTTTGAATTCCTGCACCATGTCGGGATCGGGGATCACAATGTATGTCGGTCCGCGAATGTTGGTGTTGATGATTCCATCGTAGAAGTACAGTTTCGAACGGTTGAATTGCCCATAGAAAGACGGATCGGCAAACTGCGAATTCGGAATTCCGACATTTCCCTCGACGCCACCGATGCTCTTGTTCTGCGACGTTGAGACGGGTGTTACACCGGGAGTGAGTGTCAGCAACTGGGTAAAGTTCCTGCCGTTCAGCGGCAAATCCTGCACCGTCTTCTGATCGATCACTGCACCGAGCGAACTGCTGGTGCTGTCGATCACTGGCGCCTGGGCTGTTACTTCAACGGTCGTCTCTGCGCTGCCAACAGCCAGGGTCAGGTTCTGTGTCACTGCCTGATTCACCGCAACCTGAAACGTCGTCTGGTCTGATTTGAAACCGGCTTTCTCGACTTTCAACGTGTAGCTTCCCGGTTCTACGTTCACAAAACGAAACACGCCGCTGTTGGTGGTTCTGGCGTGATTTTGAATGTTGGTGGCGGTATTGGTCAGGGTGACGGTTGCATCGGCTACAACGGCGCCGGAGGTATCGGTGACGGTGCCGTTCGCTTCTCCAGCACGGGTCTGCGCGAAGAACGGTAGCGAGAACAGCAGACAGAACACTGTCGACAACAGAGTCGAGCGTTTGTGAAGCATGAAGTCCTCCACTGTCTTAGGCAGGCCTGCGCCGGGCTGCTCGGCCTCGGTGTTTCAGCAGAAGGTCTGCAAGCGGAGAAAACCTATACCAGAACTTTTGTGACGAATTCAAGATAATGAATATATATTTCAGATTGTGAAATGAGAGTGCTTCAGAAACAGAAACTCTTGTTTTAGTTCTTGAAAGGTTGTGTAATCCTGTCCCGCAGGAGTTTTGCCATGATCCGATCCAGAGAATCCAAGTCCGCACCCGTGGGAGTTGTAACCAAAGTTCTGCGTATTCTCGAAGCACTCCACGCTGCGCCTGCGGGTCTGCAATTGAAGGACGTAGCTCAGCAGACCGGAATCAACAAGAGCACGGCATATCGATTCCTGGCGCATCTGGAGCACGAGGGCTACGTCTTTCGCGATTCCTCTGGCGCTTACGCGATCGGTGTGCGCTTAGCGCGACTCGCGTCAGGAGCTTCGTATCAGACGACTCTCCGCAAGCTCAGTCGTCCCATTCTGCAACAGCTCTGGAGAACGACGGGGGAGACCGTCAATCTGGGCGTTCTCGACGGCCGTGAAGTCCTCTACATGGATGTGATGGAAAGCAGTCACACCTTTCGGCTGGTCTCTCAAGTAGGGCTGCGGCGGCCCGTCTATTGCACGGCTTTGGGAAAAGCGATGCTGGCTTACATTCCTGAGGAAGAGCTCCCCTACTTTTTTTCCGGACTAACGTTCGAGCGCTTCACGCCGCACACACTAAAGTCGGTCACACAGCTCCGCAAGGATATTGCGGCGATCCAGCAGCGCGGCTATTCCATCGACAACGAAGAGGCATACCTGGGTTCGCGCTGCGTCGCTGCCCCGATCTTTGACTCAATGGGAAAGATCGCGGCAGCCTTGAGCGTCTCAGGCCCGACGACGCGCGTCACGCGCGAGCAGGTGCCGCTCTTCGGGCGAGCAGCCAAGAATGCCGCCGCGGCAATCTCGCGAACTTTGGGCTACGCCCTGCCGGAAAAGCTTGAGGCCAGAGGACAGATCGTCGCCATGGCCGCAGCGCGATAAGCAAAGCTCAAGATCGAAGTGCCAACACCTGCTCCAGCAGCTCCATCGGGTGATACACCTTGCGGTTCATTCCCGCGTGCAGCTGTTCCTGGCAAGAGACACCGGTTGCCACCAGCGTTCTCGGACCATCGACTTCGGCGGCGCGCACCTGCGCAAAGAGGTCCTCTCCTACCGCCATGCTCAATTCGTAGAACTCTTTCTTGTACCCGAAGCTTCCCGCCATGCCGCAGCACTCGACTTGCGAAGTGACAACGTCGAAGCCTGCTGCGCGCAACAGGTTCTCTGTCGCCGGAGCGGCGCCGATTGTCTTCTGCTGGCAATGACTGTGATAGAAGAGCCTTTGAAGAAGAGGATGTCTGGAAGCGGAAAAGTACTCCTCAACGCCGAGTCGGCGCTCCTCGAACACACGCCACAGAAATTCGATTACTTCGAAGCAGTGCGAGCGGATTTCGTCGAGGATCTTTGGTTCAACAAAGTGACGATAATCCAGCCGGAACATGGCCAGCACGCTCGGCTCTACCACCACGATCTCTCGACCAGCCCGGATTTGCTTCAGCAGGATTTCGGACGTGCGGAGCGCCTGCTGCTTGGCAGTCTCGATAAGTCCCTGAGAAAGTGACGCACGTCCATCGGCGACGACTTCGGACAATACGACGTCGATTCCTAAGGCGCGCAGAACTCGCATGGAAGCCAGCGCTCGCCCCGGGGAACCGTAGTTGGTGAAGATGTCGGGAAAGAGCGCAACGGTTCCGCGATGAGCGGGCGATGTTTTCCTCGGCAGTTTTCTCGCTGCGACAGCAAGCGTCGGACGCGCAAACGGCGGCAGCTCGCGTCGACGATCGACTCCCGCACATTTCTCCAGCAGTAATCGCGACCACGGCAGGCCGTTCATCCAATTTGAGACTGGAGCTAATCGCGCTCCCCATTTTCCAAAAATGTCATAACGTCCGAAGAAAACCTTTTGTATTGGAGCAGCTTCGCCGGCCTGCGCACCGACGAGGCTCTGAAAACCTCGCGCCGCGCGACTCGCATCACGTTCATTGATCCTCTGGCGCAGGTTGGAGTTCAGCCATGGCACATCGATGCGTACAGGACACTGATTGATGCAGCGCGAGCAGCCGGTACACAGCTCGCTGAAGCGGGCATGCAGAAGATCGCGAGTGCCTGCTTCCCAGGAGCCCCCGATACCGCCGGAATAGGTCTCGCCACCGAACGCATGGCCGCCGACGGTCTGAAAGTTCGCGCACGAGTTGAGACAAGCGCTACAGCGAATGCAGTACAGCGCTTCATGCAGCACAGAGTCTTCCCGCATTTGCATTCGTCCGTTGTCTAGCAGCACCAGATGAAATTCGCGCTTGGGTCCACCTGAGAGCGGAGCGGATTTCAGCGGCGGGGTTAGCACGCTGGTGTATGAGGCCAATCCTTGTCCAGTGGCGCTGGACGCGAGCAATTCGACGAACGCTCCCAAATCGGAACGATGCGGTAGTACTTTCTCGACGCCCGCAACAGCGATGTGCAAGGCAGGCGCATGCGCCGTGAGCCGGATGTTCCCTTCGCTTTCGACCAGGACGATGCTGCCCGTGTCCGCAGTAACGAAGTTTGCGCCGGAGATTCCCGCATCGGCAGAAAGAAATTTGGCTCGCAGCATTTCCCGGGCGAAGCGAGTTAGCTCCTCCCCGGTATCCAGAGGCAGATCGGTGTGAAACTTCCGCTTGAATAAGGCGGTAATACGTTCGCGGCTGTAATGAAGCGCGGGGCCGATGATGTGAGAAGGCTGCTCGTCGGCAAGCTGCAGGATGAACTCCGCGAGATCCGTCTCGGCCACTTCGATGCCGGCCGCTTCGAGGTGGCGGTTCAAGTGAATTTCCTCGGAGGTCATGCTCTTGCCTTTGACGACGAGCCGCACATCGCGCTGCCGGCACACGCCGGTGATGTAACGCGAGGCATCATCGGCAGTGCGCGCTAAGAAAAAATGACCACCGTTGCGCCGGACACTCCGTTCGGTTTCCTGGAGCAATTCCGGAAGACGCGCCAGCGCAGCCTCTTTGATTGCGCGCGTTTTGTTCTTGAGTTCCTCGTAATTGGGAATAGCTGAGATCGCGCCGTACCGGCTGCTGTTAAAGGTCTGTGTGTTGTGACGAAC
>JAFAUE010000250.1 GCA_019243475.1 Acidobacteriota bacterium
TGACCATGCGGATCCAGTCGTCGAAGCCGTGCTCGCGGTCGGGCGATTCAAAAAATTCTGTCAGCTCCTCAATGCGGGCGGCGCTGTCGATGGCCGAGGTGGACTTGATGGACGATGTGGACTTTGTGGACCTGGACTCGGCTGCCGTGGATCCGCCGGCCCTCGGCCGGGTTTTGCGCCGGAAGAGCCATGGCATCTTGCTGACCTGATCTTTTCTGGTTTCGATGGCAATGCGTACCAGGTCGAGCGAGTCGGCCAGGTCGCGCATCTGCTGGAAGCTGACTGCCTCGAAGTTCCGCGGCAGTGTGACCAGGTTGGCGCCCGAGGGATAGTCGAAGCGCCGCGCGTGGGTATCCGGCGGTGCAACCTGCGGCAGCGGCAGCAGCGGTCCAAACCAAACCTCGTAAGTCTGCCGCAGTCTCTGCCCAAATCGGGCCAGCATGCCGGGTTCAACAGGCTTTGCAGTGCCGCCTCTGATTGTCTCTGTCATTGTTGCTTTACCGTTTGTCATTCCGAGCGTAGCGAGGAATCCCTATAGGCACGATCAGTGCAACAGTGAGGCCGAGGACTCAATATCCAACAATCAACCTGTCCGTACACGTCCCTGCCGAGGCCGTGGTATTCACTTCCTGGAAGCTGAACGCGCGCTGCGGCAGACGCACATTGGTGCTCACCGTTCCGCCGGTGCTGTTCGGCGCCAGCTCGGACGCGATGTACACCTGTTGCGCTCCTGCCGGCAGGTTGGTCACGACCGTGTATGTGCCGTCGATGGTTACCCCATCTTCTTTATAGGTGTTCACCTGCACGTTCACGATCTGCGAACAATTCACGTAGAGCGTGGACTTGGTTACCGCGCTCATGTTCACCACTGCGCTCGCCGCCGTTGTTCCCGAAGCGGGAAGCGTTACGGCGCTGTGCGCGAGGTCCGCCGGTGAGTAGATCACGTGCGGCAAAGGACGCGGTGTGACCGTCCGCCCGTTCTTGTCGAAGTCCGGGGGAACGTTCGTGGATTGCGACAGCGCGAATGTCGCCAGCACAGCAATGCCGGCCAGCGCGAGGATGCGAGGTTTCATGATTGCTCCGGTTATTGTTTCTTCTTTTCCGCTTCATTGCGGACGAACTGCCAGATCCCGCTGTCCGGTCCATGCAGATACTTGAGCGCCTGAGTGCAGGCATCCACCTGATCGTCATGCGAGCCGCCGGGAAAACTTGTGAGCTCTTCGACGAAGGCTCCCACCCATGGCTTCACGGACGGTGCCGGAAGGTGGACATTCCGTGCCTCGAAGTAGGGGGAGACAGAGTTGACGCGTCCTATTTTGGGACCGTCCGGTGTAATCGCGAGAATGCCGCTGATCTTCGATCGCAGCGCTGCGATTACCGCCGGACCATTCGCTGCGTCTTCAATCAGTTTGGCCGCGGCCTGCGGATACCTGGCCGTCATCTGCTCGATGGCCTGCGTAGTCGCGATGAAGTCCATCCGCGCGCGGACCTGATCGACCAGATAGAACCTGCCTCCCACTCGCAGCCAAACCTGGCCCACAACGTAGTCCGATCCGTGCTTGTCCTTGAAGCTGCAGTCCCAGCTCTGTACCCACTGCATCGCGCGCTCCCCCGGAGACGGCAGCTCGTCGTAATACATCAGCCATGCGCGCTTGATGATGGCCCCATCGATCGGCGTGGGAGCCTGGAGATACTGTCCGGTATAGGCCCAGGAGCCGAGCGCGGTTTTCAGGTGCTCCAGCACAGACCGCGGAAAGCGCGATTCCCACAAAAGCTCTCCCGCATGCCGCGTGACGCTCGTTTCGCTCAGAGGAAGCCAGTACGAGACGTTCTGGTCGAACTCGGCGGGAAGACTCACGTGCGTCCATGCCCCAGGCTCCTCGGTCAGCAGATGGCCGCTCAGGTCATCGACATGCAGCCGCTGCATAATCACGACGATCGAACCCTTCGCCGGATCGTTCAGGCGCGAGCGAAACGTCGAGCTGAAGTTGCGAATCACGGTCTGGCGTTCCTGATCGCTGAAGACGCATTGCGCGCTCATGGGATCGTCCACAATCAGCTCATCGCAGCCTTTGCCTGTCGCCGTGCCGCCAATCGAAGTGGCAAACATAGCGCCGCGGCGCGCATTGCGATAGTGCGTCTTCACGTTCTGGTCTTTGGCGAAACGCACGACCTCGCCCCAATGCCCCTGATACCAGTCCGAGCTGAGCACATTGCGCCGAAGCACGGAGTGCTCCGTGCTGAGTTGCTCCGAGTAACTCACAAACATGAATCGCCGCTGTGGCGTGGTGCACCATCTCCATACCGGATAGAGCACCGTGCACAGCAGCGATTTCATGCTCCGCGGAGGGACATTGATAATCAGCCGGCGTACGTTCCCACACTGCACCGCCGTCAGGTACTCGCACAGCAGATCGAGATGCCAATTCCACTCGAGCTTCGTTGCCGGTTCCAGAATGGGCCAGGCAAGATGGACAAAGTTCTTGAAGTCCCGCTCGGTCTCACCCCGTACTTCGCTGCGAAGCGTGTCTCGAAGCTCAAGCTTTTTCCGGTAAGCCTCAGTGGGACAACCGCCCTCGGCGGTGTTCTCTTGTTCTTCCCTGATCTCAGACGTGGCGATTGGGAAGAGAGCCGAGTTGCGCTTGGAGTTCGGCAATCTCGGCGTCAAGTTCTTCTTCGGTTATGGGTGGCGGCGATGACTTGTCGGCTGCCCGCGATTTCCGGTCTTTCGGTTCGGAAGCAGAAGACCCGGACGCGGCGCTGATTGCCAGTTGCAGCGCCGGCAGCCGCCGCGGGTCACCGTCGCCCAACGCGATCCTGCAAAGTTCAAAGTAAAGCTTTTCGAGCAAGGTCGAATGCTCGTCCGGAACCCAGGTTGCGGGCCGGCCGAGAAGGTCGCGTACCGTCTGCGGTGGACTCTTTTCGTTACTCATCTTTTTTTGCTCCTCAAGATCACAAAATCGCAAAGTTGCAAATTCACAAAATCGCGAAACGCCTGGGCGGGCACTCCGGCGACGTTGTCGGCGATGGGTTAATCGCGTTCAGCGCTGCCGGAGTGGGTTGCACGGTGAGCCTGAGAATTGTCATCGGGCGATCGCATCATCGGGTCATCGAAACGCTGCTTAGATCGCTTCCGGCCTCCACCCTTCGACGGCCGCGATGGCCCGCTTCGATCCGCAGGCATACGCATGGATCGTCGCCGGACCGATTCGCGCGCTCTCGTCGCGAAGGTTCTCCGGACGATGGAACGTCAACCGGATGGCTTTGCCGCGGTTGATGCAGGTTGCCGCCCGATCGTGAACCATGCGCACTGCGACATCGCGCAGCACGTAGTAGGCCGGCTCCGACCATGTCGGCTGAAACAAACGAAATACTGGGACGCGGTGGCTGGACATATGAATCTGTCTAAAGGCGTTTCAAGTTTCGAGTTTCAAGTTTCAGGTTGGCAAAGCCCGACAATCACAGCGTCGTGATCAAAACCCTCTGCAACTGGCTTTGCCGAAACTCGAAACCTGAAACCCGAAACGCAGTTTCTCAGCGCGGTCGATGCGCGCGGTCCTAGAACAACACTCGCGCGTACGCGTAAGAGGTGCAGGCCGTTGGTGAAAAACTGGCAGCGCCGCTCCTGCCGATGTCGGCGGATCTGATCGAATCCGACGGGTTCTCGTTTTGTGTTTGCCCTCGGACCTCACTGCCCGAGTGCCTTTTCTCGACTACATTTCCCCTGCTAGAGGAACTCTTCGCTTTCGTCAAGAAGAAAATGATTTTTTTTTTAGCTGCCGGCTGCCGGCCTCCAGCTACCGGCTGGTCGTGCAGACTGCGTTTTTAAACGACGCGCATTACGAGAAGACAAGGCCTGTCCACAGCTCCGCCCCCCAATACCTGTCCTCCTGAGGCCGTCTCCGACGGACGAAGGATCTCAGAGGATGTTGGCGATTCACCTGGGGAAGAAAATCTTCACAGACAGTGCTTTGTTGAGAAGGATTTTCCATCGCCATCGTATGACGACCATCAGGGGAGATTCTTCGGCCAACAGCAGGCCTCAAAATGACAGTTTCACGATGAGCTTAGATTGCGAAGAAAAGTACTGCCCA
>JAFAUE010000118.1 GCA_019243475.1 Acidobacteriota bacterium
AGCACGGCTGTGATTGGACCAGACGGCACCGTAAAGGCGTGGTATTCGGGGAATCGGTGGAAGCCGGAGGAAGCGTTACAGGCAGTGAATGCTGCTACGGCATCATCCGAACGATCGCGTGTCGCAAGCTCGCAACCCGCTTCGACATATTCGACGCCGCGGTAGTCAGCGGCGTGATCACCGGGCTTAGCCATGAAGAATGGACGTCTCGCCCTGCGGCTCGTTCCGCGGCAAACTGCTGCCGGTAAAACTCTGTGTAGAAGGGCTGGGGATTGAGGATATCGGACTCTTGTGCCGCGGGTTGGGTGTGCGAACTCGAAACCAGGCTCGGAACAGTCTTTGCCCTCACGGCAGAAGAAGGAGTGCTCGCAACCGCTGCCTGAACTAGACAGAGAGCAAGCAAGACGAGCAACGCTGGCGCGCTTTGTCGCACGAACAAAATTCTAACGTAAATCCAGAGTAGCTCCGCAGTCTCACGGCACAAAAAAATCACTTATGGCGCGAGACGGCGCACGATACCTGCCTGCGCTGGCAATTCCTGCAGCAGCTCGCTTGCGGTTTTGCCCAGTCGCGGGTGTCGAACGGCCGGCGCAATTTCGGACAGAGGTTCCAGCACAAAGCGCCGCCGATGCATTGCCGGATGAGGAACTTCGAAGGAACGCTCAGCCTCTCCTAGCCCGGATGTTTGAGGCTCGTGCACAGTGCTGCCGTTGAACAGCAAGAGATCCAGGTCAATGATCCGCGGCCCTTTCGGGAGGTCGCGCTTTCGGCCGAGCCGTTGTTCGATTGCCAGTATTGATGTAAGCAATTCGCGGGGCTGGAGTTCTGTTTTGAGTTCGACGACGCAGTTCAGGAACCAGGGCTGCTCGCGCAATTCCATCGGTTCAGTCTCATAGAACGAAGAAGTCCTTGTGACGTCCCCCACGTCCTTGAGTGCGGCGATTGCAGCGCGAAGGTTGGCTTCGCGATCTCCCAGATTGGAACCAATGGATAAGTAAGCGACGTGCATGGATGCTGTGGCGAGGATGGCTGACGCCGTGTTTTCGTTCAACCCTCAAGGCACGGTTATACCCATTCCGCGCCGTGTCCGAATCTAAAAGTCGAGCGACCTACTCGCTCACCGGCTGCGACACCTGCGCCGACAATTTCTGCAGCACTTCCATGACTTCGGCATTGTCCGGCGCTTCGCCCAATTCATAGAGTTGAGCAAATACAATCTCGCCTGACTTGTCGATGACAAAAATGGCGCGCTCATTGATTCCGGGAATGGGATCGCCGGAACGGAAGACGCCGTATTTTTGTGCGATCTCGCCATGAGGGAAGAAGTCGCTGGCCAGCGGATATTTCAGCTTGCCAATCTCTTTTTCCTGCCATGCGATGTGACTCCAGGTGGAATCAACGCTCATGCCCAGCACCTGGGCATCGAATGCGGCGAACTTGTCGAGGTCGCGACTGTACGCCGTCATTTGCTCGCTTCAGGTGGGCGTCCAATCCAGCGGATAGAAGGCAAGGACCACATTCTTCTTTCCGCGAAATTCGCTCAATCGCACCCGGTGCCGCCGATCCCCCGTCACCGCGGGCAGATCGAAATCCGGCGCATGGGTTCCAACTTGCAGCACGTACGTACGCTCCTTCACCCGTTGAGAACACCTATGCTCGGCTTCTTGCAGCAGTGAATTCGAGAAAGGCGGGTAAGCTGAGATTTTACTTAGGGCTGTGCTCGGCTATCAACTGATGGGGGCCAGTACAAGCGGCTGAAAACCCACGAACGGATGGTGATTTCATCCAAAATAGCTGAGTTGCGGCTATTTACGTTTTTTCTTGTTCTCTGACTTTTCCGCAGGCGCAGACCCTTGCGCCTTCTCGTCCGTCGCTGGATCGGGTGGCTGCTGCTGGTTCTGTTTTTTCTGAACTTCCCTGGCCTGCTTGGCCCAGTGTTTTTGCAGTTCTTTCTGCGCGCTCGTCTTTGCCATGGTTCTATGTTGCCACAGAGGACCTCAGGGCTGAACTGCTGCCGACCGTCCTTTTGTCGCCTGGCGTCGCCACTCCAGCAGAAATTGGACCTGGTTGCCCACAAGGCTCAGCGCGCGTTTCTGTTTGTCGCTCAGCTTACGCGGCTCCCGGCCGATGACGCAGACGCTACCCAGTGCATCGCCGGTGGAAGCGCGCAGCGGCGATCCCGCATAAAAGCGAACTGACTCTTCACCACCAGAAACTAACGGATTTCCCGCGAAGCGTTCATCCTTAGTCGCGTCCTCGACCACCATGACCTCATGCTGCATGATGGCATGCGCGCAAAACGAAAGCTCGCGCGGGATTTCGTTGACGACGAATCCCACTTTGGATTTGTACCAGAGCCGGTCGGAATCGACGAAGCTGATCAGCGCGCCTTCCGTCTCGCAGATGATGCCGGCGAGCTCCGCAAGTTCGTCGAAGGCCTTTTCCGGCGCGGTATCGAGAATGTTGTAGGACCGCAGAGTCTCAAGTCGTCGGCCTTCATTCGGGGGCACGGGTACGCTTTCCAGCGCCTTGATCGCCCGCACCAGGTCTTCCGTCGCATAAGGCTTATTGAGAAACGACGCCGCGCCGAGCTCGCGCGTGCGCCGCACATCAACCCGGTATGTGGGTGACGCGGCAACTACGATCTTCACACCCTTGAGATCAGGATGCTGGCGAACCGTCGAGCACAGCTGCAGACCGTGCAGCTTAGGCAGCACCAGTTCCAAAACGGCAATCTCGGGTCGCATCTGCTCGAGAAGCTGAAGGCCGGCGGCGCCATCGGTTGCGGTCTGCACCTGGTAACCAAGGGACTCAAGCGCAGCCCGGTTGCTCTCGAGCAGGGTTTCGTCAAAGTCGATAAGGGCGATTTTTCCCAGCATGGAGGTATTGAAGAATACGCTGGGAATAGTACTCTGGATTTACCGCAAGATTATGCCTGCAGAGTTCAAAATAGGGAGATGCCGGGCCTAATAGGACAGTGGATGGGCGGCGTCAGATTAATTTCGTTATCTTCTTCTCTGCCAAGTGCTTAACTACCTTGCCAACGTCCTGCGAGTGCTCGCGGGTGGTGACGAGCAGCGCGTCCTCGGTTTCCACGACGACAATATTCTTCACCCCCACGGCGGCGACAAACTTCTTCGGCGAATACACATAATTGCCTTCGGCATTGAGCACAAATTGATCTTCGGCATCAATCACGTTGGAGGCATCGCCGTTGTGCCTCTGCGCGAGCTGATGCTCAAAAAGCGCCGCCCAGGAACCAAGATCGTTCCATCCAAAGTCTGCGCGAAGGCAATAAAGGTTTGACGAGTGCTCTCCCTTCGCGGATCGCGGCTCGAGCACAGCATAGTCGATGCTGATGTTCTCGCACTTTTCGTACAAATGTTCGAAGACCGACTGAAAGCGCGACGTGCCCCATGACGCGGCAATCTCCTCGAGATAAGGCGCGGTTTCGGAAAGATGCTCGCGCATGGCATTCACCAGCGTTTGGGCCGACCAGAGAAACATTCCGCTGTTCCAATAGTAGTTTCCGGCAGCCATAAACTCGTCGGCACGCTGCTGGTTGGGTTTTTCGGTGAATCGTCTCACTCGGTACAAGCCGTCGCCTAGTTTCTCGCCGGCCTCGATGTACCCGTATCCCGTTTCTGCACGATGCGGCGCAATGCCCATCACCACCATGTTCTCGCTTGTTGCCGCCAGCTCAGCACCGTCGAAAATCACTTTGCGGAAGGTCTTTTCGTCCTTGATTACGTGATCCGCAGGGAACATTCCGATCACCGCCTTCGGATCCTGGCGGAGGAGGAGAAACGCAGCCAGTCCGATGGCAGGCGCAGTATTCCTCGCGACCGGCTCAGATACGATCTGCTTACGAGGAATTTTCTTCAGTTGCCCGCTGATCACATCGAAGATCTGATCGTTGGTGATGACCCAGAACTTTTCTTCGTCGGCGAGAGGCAACAGACGTTCGACGGTCTGTTGAATCATTGACTGCTCGCCGTCGAGATTCAACACCTGCTTCGCCATCCGGCGACGGCTGCGCGGCCAAAAACGGGTCCCGCTGCCTCCAGCGAGGATTACGGGATAAAAGTGGGGATTCTTCGGCATGGGATAGAGAGTTTGTCGTTGTCAGTTTGGAGTTTTCAGTTCTCAGTTTTCAGTAGGCTACGCGCCAGCTCCCGTCGCTCTACGTCGCGTCGCCTCTACTTTGTCGATCAACGAACTCAGCATTCGCTTTATCTCAACAACGTAGTTGTCGGTTGTCAGTGGTCACTTATGACGCATTTATCGCCACCAGTTCTGTCTGAGGTTCTGCCACAGCAGAGCCCGGCACCATCGCCCGCACGCACTCGAATTCCCATTGTGGGCGAATGCGGTATTCCCCGGTCGAGGCCGGGATAACCACTGCCTCTCCGCGGCCTACACTTACCGCAGAAGCTCCCTCGCACTCGATGAGTCCACAGCCGCGCAGCCCGACGATGCAATGCGGCGAAGTTTGCTCAGTTCCGGCGCCGGTGTTGGCGGTCTTCGGATCTTTGAGCAGCATCTTGTCCACTTCAAAGCAGGGGGACGAAATCAGGACCACGCGTCCATTTCCGCCGCGACTCCGCACTTTGCCTGCGCGCGTGACTTCCTTCATCGCTTGTAGACCGCGATCAACGTGCAATTCGCGCGGCCGGCCATAGTCATACAGTCGGTAAGTCGTGTCGGAGTTCTGCTGAGTTTCCAGAAGAATGCATCCTGGCCCAATGGCATGGACGGTGCCGGCATCCACATAGATCATGTCGCCGGGTTTGACCGGCACCCAGTTCAGCAGTTCTTCAAGCTTGTTTTCCCGAATTGCAACTCGTACCTGGTCGCTGGTAGTTCCAGGCCGCAATCCAAGTGCTACAGTCGCATTCGGCGCGCTGCTCAGGACATACCAGCATTCGGTCTTTCCGCACGGCAACCCGGTTTGCTGAGCGATTTCGTCGTCGGGATGCACCTGCACCGAAAGCTTGTCGTTGGGAAAGATGATTTTCATCAGCAGAGGAAAACGGCATTGCGGCGCGAGCGTACCGTAGAAAGCCGGTCCGAACTGTTCGACGACTTCCGCGAGAGTGCGTCCCTGAAGGGGGCCGTTGCCTACGCGGCAACCTTCGCCGGTCAGCCACACCTCCCCGATTGGCTCGCTGCCCACTCGGTGCGACGGGTAAAAGGCACTCAAGTCGCGCGATCCCCAGACGCGCTCATGAAATTCCGGAATCAGTAATAGTGGATAGAGGTCAGACATCAAACGGTCAGGTTATTCAGTGTAGCTGATCGGCAATAGCTTCCAAATCAAGCACTTGGCTTAGAAGCAGCTCAGGCCGGAGATGTTGGCTGGCACCAGCGGAGACCATTGAAAATCCGTCTGCACCGCTTATAATTCCCGCCATCTTTTCAACTCATCACTGGAGTCGTAATGAAGGGCCTTTTTGCGCAATCCCTGGTTTTTTTGTGTGCTCTTTGTCTGTTCGTCAGCCCCGCCGTTGCGGCGAGTAATGATGCTATCCAAACGCCATCGCAATTCTTAGGTTTCGAAGTCGGTGCCGACCGCAAGCTGGCTGACTATCACCAGATTGTTTCCTATTTCAAATACCTTGCGTCCAAGTCATCCCGCATTCAGGTGGAGAACATGGGCCCGACGACGCTGAATAACGAATTCATCATCGCGGCCATCTCCACCAAGGAAAACTTACAGAACAAGGCGAAGTATCAGGAGATCGCGCACAAGCTGGCCGATCCTCGCGGGCGTTCGCAGGATGAGATCAACTCGCTGGTCCATCAAGCGAAAGTGATTCTTCTTGTGACTTGCAACATCCACTCCACTGAAATTGCCTCATCGCAGATGGCGATGGAATGGGCGCACGCGCTGGTCACGGCCGACGATCCCGAAACGGTACGACGATTGAGCAACGTGATTCTGCTGGTGGTGCCTTCGCTCAATCCTGACGGGCAGATCATGGTCACCGACTGGTACCGCAAATACGTAGGCACGAAGTACGAAGGTGGACGCATGCCGTGGCTCTATCACCCGTACGTCGGCCACGATGACAACCGCGACTGGTACATGCTGACGCAGAAAGAAACCCAGGCGATGACGCGCACTGCATACAAGGAATGGTATCCGCAGATCTGGCTCGACGAGCACCAGATGGGTTCCAGCGGCCCGCGCCTGTTTGTTCCGCCATATACCGATCCCATCGCGAACTCCGTGAGCCCGCTGATGTGGCGAGGCATCAACGTCATCGGCTCGACCATGGCGTGGCGCCTCGAGCAGCAGCACAAGTCGGGTGTGGTGTACGGCTACATCTATGACCAGTACTGGCCTGGCGCTACCGAGGGCACACCGCAGTTCAAAAACATCTTCGGGCTGCTCACTGAAGCGGCATCGGCGCGCGTTGCAACGCCGGTCACGCTGCCTGCCACGGATCTCTCCGGCGGCGGCAAGGGCCTGGCCGAGTACATGAAGACGGCGAATTTCCCGAATCCATGGCCCGGAGGCACGTGGCGGCTGCGCGACATCATGGATTACGAGCGAATCGCTTCCGACGCCATCCTCGAAACCGCCAGTTACCACCACGACGATTTTCTGAGCGGCACCGCCGAGATGGCACAAGAGCAGATTGCCGATGGGAAACCCAACGAGTACTGGACAATTCACCGCGATCAGCGCGATCCGATTACGGCTGCGAAGCTCGCGCATTTGCTCGATGCCCACGGCGCGGAAGTTCGCGTCTCCAGCGACGGCAAAGAGTTCCTCATTCCAACTGCTCAACCTTATAGCCGCTTTGTGGGCGAACTGCTTGGACGCCAGCGTTATCCCAAAGTGCGCGTGGCGCCAGGGCAGCCGATTCTTCGACCGTATGACGTGACTGCATGGTCGCTGCCGCTGCTGATGGGGGTGGACGTGAGCAAGGAGGTCGTTCCCGAATCGGAAACACGAGGAGCACGCTTAATCCGCGATTCCGATTGGCCGGAAGGCAAAGTTATCGGCGGGAGTCCCGCCTATGCCGTTACGCCGGAAGTGAACAACAGCACGCGCCTGCTGAATGCCGCGCTCAAGGCGAAGGATTCCGTCGTGGTGGCGAGACAGGGCTTCAACCAAGGCGGCGTGCAGTATCCACCAGGAACGCTGCTCATCCAGCCTGCCGACAACCTCAAGGACCTTGCCGCCAAATATCACGTGACTGTGCACGGTCTTGATCCGAAACCGAGTGTTTCGACCGCACCGCTGAAAGAAGTCCGTGTCGGGCTTTATAAGGCTTGGACCGGCTCCATGGATGAGGGCTGGACGCGCTGGCTGCTCGAGCAATACGACTTCAACTACAAAAATCTCGATAACAAAACCATCAAAGCCGGCAATCTCAATTCTTCGTTCGACGCCATCATTCTTCCCGATATGGAAAAGAACGCGATTGTGGAAGGGCGTCCCCGGCCGCAGGACGGCGGTCCTCCGTCCTACTTCGAAGAGATGCCTCCCGAGTATGCCGGAGGCATCGGCAAAGAAGGAGTAAAGGCGCTAAAGGACTTTGTTGAGAACGGCGGTACGCTGATTGCCCTGGCCTCTTCCGGCGAGCTCCCGATCGAGGAGTTCAATCTCCCTGTGCGCAATGTGCTCGCACGCGTGCGTCCCGACGACTTCTCTTCGCCCGGCTCGCTGCTGCAGCTACATGTGGATCCGAATAATCCGGTGGGATATGGCATGCCTGAAGATGTCGCCGCATTCGTCAATGAACCCATTGCTTATCAAACGGAGATTCCGGCGGAGGACATCGATCGCTCTGTACTGGCCTGGTATCCGACGGACTCGGAAGACATCCTGCTCTCAGGTTGGATCAACGGAGCAGATCGCCTGGCGCACCGCGCGGCAGCAGTCACGCTGACTGACGGGAAGGGAAAAGTCGTACTCTTTGGCTTCCGCGTCCAGAACCGCGCGCAGACCGAAGCAACTTTCAAAATGCTGTTTAACGCAATCCAGTGGGCGGGAATGGAGTGAGCTCTTAAGGAAACCTGAGGAACGCGAAGGCTCACGAAGCAAAAGAACCAGCAGTTCGCTCGTCTCGTTCGCAAGAACTTAGGGCCTTCGTGTTCGCTCTTGGTTAAGTTTGTCGAAACCTGCGCTTATTTCAGCGCCCGCAGGATTTCATCGGCCGTACGCACGTCTGGCACTGAGCTGCTGACCTTCCGATAAACCTCGCGGCCGCTCTCATCGACGACTAGCGTAGCCCGCAGAGCGATGTCTTCGCCGGAATGTCCTTTCGGGTGCAGAAGTCCGTACTCGCGAATTACCTTTGCGTCAGGATCGCTCAGAATCGTCAACTTACGCTGCGTCACGTCTTGCCAGACCTTGCGCGTGTGGTCAGAATCGTCTGAGCTGATTCCGACTACGACGGCGTTACGGGCGTCGAAATCGGCTTTTCGCTGCGCGAACTCGCGCAGTTGCTTCATGCAGAAAGGTCACCAGTATCCGCGATAAAAGTACAGAACAACCTTGTGCCCGCGCTGCGCGGCGAGGTGGAACGTAGCGCCGCTGCCATCCTGAAGCGTGAAGTCTGGGGCAGCTTGCTGGGTCGCGGCGGCGATCTGCGGCTTGGGATAGATGTAGAGTGCGGCGACGAATCCGCCAACCAGCAGCAGAAGCACCACGCCGACTGCGAGCAAAATCTTCTTCATTCAGTCAAATTCTGCCCGAGCACCGCGAGCTTGTCTATAAAGTGCCCGTGTTCATCCCGCTTCATTTGACGCAAAAAAAATAGCCCGGCCGGAGCCGGGCTATGTCTGACGTCGGGTGTCTCTCACCCGTTCAGGGTTTCGGTGAGCTTGTTGATGAGACGGTTCAAGTCCTTGTCTGTGCGACGCTGCTCGTCGATCTTGCCGATCGAGTGCATGACGGTGGTGTGATGCTTGCCGCCGAATTGGCGTCCTATTTCGGGAAGCGAGGCCTCGGTGAGTTGCTTGGCCAGATACATTGCGATCTGGCGCGGCACTACGATGGAACGCGAATTGTTCTTCTGCTTGATCTCCGGCAGGCGCAGGCCGAACTGCTCCGCGACAGCCTTCTGAATGGCCTCAATGCTGATCTTGCGCGCCTGCGAGTCGATGAAGTTCTTGAGCACCTGCTGCGCCGTGCTGAGAGTAACCTCGGCCCCCGTGAGTGAGCAGTAGGCGATCAGACGAATCAGCGCGCCTTCGAGTTCGCGCACGTTGGTACGTACGTTGGACGCGATGTACAGCGCGAGGTCCGTAGGCAGCGGGACCTTCTCCGTCTCGCTCTTTTTCTGCAGAATTGCGACTTTGGTTTCGAGGTCCGGCGGCTGGATGTCCGCAATCAATCCCCACTCAAAACGGCTGCGCAGCCGATCCTCGATTTCCGCCAGCTCTTTCGGCGGACGATCGCTGGCAATCACGATCTGCTTCATCGACTCGTGCAGCGCGTTAAAGGTATGGAAGAACTCTTCCTGCGTGCGTTCCTTCTGCGCGAGAAACTGGATGTCATCGATCAGCAGCACATCGACGGTGCGGAATTTATCGCGGAAGCTGGTCATCTTGTCGTAACGCAGCGAATTGATCATCTCGTTGGTGAACTTCTCGCTGGATACGTAACAAATGGCCGCCTGCGGCTGCCGGCGCTTGATTTCATGGCCGATCGCCTGCATGAGGTGGGTCTTGCCCATGCCAACGCCGCCATAAAGAAAGAGTGGGTTGTAGGCCTTTGAAGGGCGCTCGGCGACTGCCTGGCATGCGGCGTGGGCAAACTGATTGCCACTGCCGATGACGAAGGCGTCGAACGTATATCTCGGGTTCAACTGCGCCGCGCCGTCCCAATCGAAGCGCGACTGCGA
>JAFAUE010000349.1 GCA_019243475.1 Acidobacteriota bacterium
CCGCCGCCACGGCGATTGTGAAAGCTGTGAGAGCCAAAGTGACCGCGCGATTAGAGAATCGGCGTTTCATGAGTGGATCGCTCCAAGAAGACCTCGGCGCTGCGCGCTGACGGCGTGAAAGCGCTACCTGCGTCATCTGTGGTTCGACGTATAGAGAGTTAGGAGACGTTCCAAGTCAGATCGAACCCGCATGACTTTCCGAGCTGCTAGTGGCTGTTGCTGGCAACGGCAATCAGCGCACCCGAGATATCAGCGCTTATTGCGGCCGATTCTTCGTGCGCAGAAAACTTGAGGTGTCAATTCGACCTGGAACGGATGTTCAGAGCGGCAGGCTATGAGGAGGTGCGCGGGAGAAAACCAGGAGATTTGGGCGAGAGTTTGCAGACGACGCCTTAAATAAAGATGCAAGGTCGTTGAGCGATGGAGGACGGCCTCGAACCGAACTTGCAGCCAAGATTGAGATCTCGCTAAAGCGTTGTGATGGCAATCCCATCACGGGGCATTCTGGCTGTGCAGAAGGCGTTCCTAGTTGTTCGCCATTCGGGTTTTGAGCAGCGGGGAAATCTTCTACTCGGCTCTTGTGAAAACCACCTTGGCCATCGCCCAGCCAGACAAAAAGACGCTTATGACTTAATGACTGCTCGATGATAAGGTCGGTCGCACCATCCCTGTTGATGTCGGAGGCAGTGACGGTTAAGGAGCTCTCAGTTGATTCGAAACTAAGATCGTCGTTTTGGCCACCCGAAAGATGGAGTTCGATGCGGAAGCTGTTCCGGTCATGAATTCGACCGGAATCCACCAGCACGGCTCCGTCCGGCTTATGATCGTTGTCGAAGTCGCCGATGGCAAGTGTTCGACTGAATGGTTGTGCGAACTTTAACGGCGACGCGACTCTCATCCTCGACAGTGCGCCCTCTAGTCCGTCTTGCGCCCAGAGAGAGGGCGCCAAGCCCGCCAGAAAAGCCGTCATAGCGAAGTTGACAATGAGTGATCGCGTCTTCATTCCCAAGGTGAAAAATATTAGCACAGAGCCAGACTGGCCATTCCCCGCGGTCGCCCGATTTCAATTCGTTTCCGCATCCTTCCGTTTGTCAGAGGACGGCAACCGCGGCGCTCGCGAAGGTGAACGATGCCGACACGGTGATGTTTGATCTGCGTGACAATCGCGGCGGATTTCCTGGCATGGGGAAGCTGATCGCAAATTACCTCTTCGATCATCCCGAATACCTGTACAGCCCAATCGAAAACACCACGAGGGAATCGTGGACGAATTCGCCTGTCGCTGGAAGCAATCTCGCGCACAAGCCGTTATTTATTCTCACGTCGTCGCACACGATCTCGGCCGCTGAGCAGTTCACGTTCAACCTGAAAATGCTGAAGCGAGCGACGATTGTTGGCGAAACAACGGCGGGCGGAGCGCACGCGGCGACCCTGCACGCCATCGGGGACAATCTTTATTTAGGAACGGTCGATGTGCGGCCCATAAATCCTTACTCAAAGCATGATTGGAACGAAACAGGCATCGAGCCAGACGTGAAAGTAAGCGCTGCAGAGGCGCTGACAAGAGCCGTGGAGTTGGCGGAGAGGGACAACAGGAAGTAGCGTGAAGACTACGCCCTCGATGTTTTCCGGCCCTCTCGCTCACCGGCAAGACTCATTGCACCCTGATCGAGTCTGCGTGCCCCAACAACCACTTCGAAAATCCACTACGAAGCCTGAGTTGTAGAGCACATCGTCCCTGATTTAGCACTGCAGCTTCACTCCCGAACCACTCTCCAAACCAATCCACAAAAAGCAATTCGCTTTTTGCGCGAAGCACGCGCTCGGGGCGCTCTCCGCGTGCTCGCCAATCGAGCGAAAAACTTTATGGCTGATTATTGGGGACGTCCCCTCGCTAATGTCGCGAGTGCGATCAACAATCGCATCTTGTCGAGTTCTGGATAAGTACATAAGGACGCCTTCGAGC
Source organism: Acidobacteriota bacterium (assembly GCA_019243475.1). Classification (GTDB taxonomy): domain Bacteria; phylum Acidobacteriota; class Terriglobia; order Terriglobales; family Acidobacteriaceae; genus Gp1-AA112. Next base: position 1,967 of record JAFAUE010000349.1, read on the forward strand.
AAGCTCAAGAAGAGGGAGGCTTAGTTTTCACACTGCGTATTGGGCCCGGGGGGAATTCAGACCGCCTGACAGCGGCCCGGCAACTCCCAGGATTGGGTGCACATCTTACGGTGCAACTCGTAATTTCAATGTCAGAAAATGCCTTTCATATCGACGTTTGCAAATGCGACGCGCGAACCAGCCTCTCAGGCTACCCAAAGTTTGCGAAGGATCAAGTGCGAGCTCACGCTCTGGCTGAGCAAGCCGCAATCGAACTGCAAGCGTGCCCGATTCCGGGCGAATATTTCGTGACGGTTTCGTTAGCGGACAAAACTCCAGTAGCAACTCAAGTGGTGGTAGTGCCTCCCTTAGCTTAACTGGGATCGTTGGGGCGCGTTTGTCGGCAACCACGAGCGCGTGGGCCAAAACATGCGTGGCGCTGTCTTTACCGAGCGCTGCAGATTTCATTGATCTGCCGCTGTTTAAAACCACAATCCTGCTGCGAATAACAGTTGGTGAGAAGACGGCAGGCGCGCCTGATGTAACATTAATGTTCGAATCGAGAGATAACACCGCTGAAGCCCATGCCTTGAAATGCCTCAGATTTCCAATAGCGATCCGCCACGCGACAAACCCACCATCCTCCTTATAGACGATAACCCAGCCCACCTTTCGCTTTACTGGCGCGGCGTTGACAGCGGTGGTTTCCGGCCTATTACGGTACTTGTAGCCGGTAAAGACATAACGCTCCCCTCCGCCGAAACCATCGACCTATCGGTACTCGATTACCAGTTAGGTCCCGAGGTCACAGCCGTGGACGTGGCAAAGCTTTTGCAACGCACGTTCCCGCATAAACCAATCGTAATTCTTTCGGATCTTTGCTGGATGCCGGACGATATACGAGGCTATGCGGTGAGATTTGTTCGCAAGGGTGCGGCCCAGGCGAAGTTCACTACACTCTTGTTCGATCCGGAAATAGTTACCGGCTGGTAGCCCGGGGAAACCAGGATCGGGTTATTCCGCGAAAAAATGTGCCGCCAAACGCGCCAAGCGCGAGCAGTGAACCAAACATCAACGCTGCTTCTATACTCTCGCGTCCTTGTGGCAGCCAATAAACATCCTGCAGTCGCAGCCATAGTGCGAATTCATCTAGCGTGAGTGCACCACAAATTCCATAAAGAATTGCTGTCCCGGCGGAGGCCCATTGTGACGATCCGCGCTCTCCCGTTCCAATTTGGGCTAGCCAGAGATAGCCTAGGCAAAGCAATCCCAAAATGCCCCATACCATGTGATGAAGATGAAAACTCTTCGTCTCGATATCATGCATTGGGCCAATATGATTGTGAATTGCCCAGGTTAAGGCTCTAAGCGCGAACATCGTCGTCAGGAAGGCCAGCGAGGCAAGGAATAAGCGTTCACGTCGTTCGCTAGAAAAGTGCTTACGATAGTGATGACGGAGATCGCCGCGTAAAGCCGCAATGAGGACAACGAGGGCCAGCAAGGCGCTCACAACCCTGATCATCAATACAGTGAAGTCCTTCATCTGCAGCTACAAGGTCCTCGCGTGCCTGCGGATGTGCTCATGAGGATCTCTTTTCGAGCTGAATCGGATGCGAGGCGAGGCAATACAGCTGAACAATATACGCCGCTATCAGCGATTGCATAACGGTAGGCCCTCTATTGCAAAGATCCGAATTGTGAGTGCGCGTGTCTGACCGAAAAATCACTCACGACGATATAGCCGAGATCAAGCTATCTGTATGCCATTTAACTATTCCTCGCGGATATCGAAGCGCTGGATCAGCCCGTTTCGCATCTGGAAGATGTGCATCACGAGTCTGTCCGCTAAGAGATTGCCCTTTAGATCGCGCACAACCTGATGTATTTTGACAACGACCTCGCCGTTTGGCGAGATTTCGATGGGCTCGCAATTGTGAGCTCACGCTCAGCGTATGCGGCTATTCGAATTGTTGCAAGAAAGAGCCAGGAGCACGTGATAAAGTCTGGCTCGATCATCATCTCGCCGAAACTTCGCTATGCTATTGCCGCTCTGGTGGGCATCTGCTTCGACATCTTGTTTTTCTGGCGCTTTCTGCCTTACAGCCAGCGTTTGCGAGGGGGACCATCGGGGGCTTGGATTCTGCTTATCGCGCTTGCGGCTGGCTTCTTTATTGCAGCGCGTCCCTTGACTACGTGGCTGGCGATGTTTGCGGGTTTCACAATGGCGAATATTGTCCTGATTGTGGTGGATTGCTGGAAAGATCCGACCAACCACAATCTTTGGCCACTCGAAATAGTAATGATCGCGGTGCTCACCGCTCCCTCAGCACTGGGTGCGATACTTTCAAAGATTCTCTCGCGCTCGACCTAACCTCTGCGCCAGGTCCTGAATGCGGCCCAGGAACCATTTGACACCCCGCCAGTACTTCGCGATCTGCATGTTCTAGCAAAGGAACGCGGTCTCGATATTCGCAGCGATGTGGACTTGCTCTTCTGCTCGTCATTACCAGGCGAGGCAACGTTGAAACGAACAGTCGCTCGCTTATCGATATTTCTCTTCATGCATGCCCAATTCCAGAGAATCGCAAACCGAGATTCTCAATCGTCCCGCCGAGGCGGGACTCCGGGATTTTTCTTGTCCGCTAACCCAAGCATTTCATGCTGGGCTACCCTC
>JAFAUE010000353.1 GCA_019243475.1 Acidobacteriota bacterium
GTGATTTGCGTCTGGGCTTTAGTTGTGAGCGACCATCTGTCGAAGCGCGGGGAGATTCCGCAACAGCACGCTAGAGCCTTTGATCGCCACCAGTTGCTTACGACGAAACTCGGCGAAGAGTCGGGTTACGGTCTCGCGCGAAGAACCGATCATCTGCGCGATTTCTTCGTGCGTCAGGGAGAGTGTGATCTTGACTTCCCGATTGTTTGTTCCCTTAAGCTCGGGAGCGGCCCAGGTAAGCAACATGCGCGCTAGTTTCTCCGCAGAGGATGCAGACAATCCGAGACAACGAATCTCCTCATACGCGCCGGCACAATTGGAGCTCAGCTGCTTTGCCACGTGCATGCTGGCGTCGCTGTACTGAGTAAGAAACTTCAGAAATTCCGCTTTGGGAAGGAAGTTTACCTGGCTTGGTTCGAGTACTTCGACCGTTGCTTCGTAAGGTTTGTTGGCGATCGTCGAAGTCAATCCCAGCACTTCGCCCGGCATAACGATGCGAAGAATGATGGTCCGGCCGTCGGCGGACGAAGTGTATAGCTTGGCTTTCCCTTTGCAGAGGATAAAAGCTCCGCGCGATTCCTGGCCCTCAACAAACAGCATCGCGCCCTTGGGGTAAATTGATGTTGATTTGATCGACTGCAGGCGTTCAACGGCGGGTTGCGAAAGATTGCAAAACAAACGTTCTTCGCGATGAGGACAACGAGTGCAATTCTCAACGATATCGAGGCCGTACGGGGAGCGCATCGGATCCTCCGGTCTTATCAAGAGCAGTGTAAGCCTGGCCCAAACATCGGGTATGTGACGCAAGTCACAAAACTCCGATTTCAACGACGTGCCCCCAAAAAAGCATCAATTCGCATAACGAGCTTCCCTTTCCCGCTCAGAGGGCATGCCCTAGTTGCAGGAAGGGACGACAGCAATCATTATCGTGGAATTGCAAATGGTGGAGTGTGATGGGTATCACAAATTTATCGACCGGAGCTTTCCCATGATTCACATTTCTGTACGTGTGACTAGTATTTGCACAGCGTGAGCGAAGACAGGATGGCAGCACAGGGCAAGATGTTGGAAGCGATTCTTGGCACATCGAGTCTGTCATGGGAGCAGCATTCCGAATGACCGATACCAATAAGAGAGTCGTTCGATTCTTCGGAATGCTCTTGCTGATTTGGACAATCTTCATGGCCGTAAGGTTTGTGCGGCTTCGAAGGCAAGCTAATCAGATACTGCGTGAGTTGGAACAGGAACGGCCGAAAACCGAACCTCGTCGTTAACTGCTGACTTAATGCTGACCGGAGGCGTTTCGAGGATTCCCGCTAACTGCTTGAAAGAGATGGTGGCCAGGGACGGAATCGAACCGCCGACGCCAGCCTTTTCAGGGCTGCGCTCTACCATCTGAGCTACCTGGCCAATCTGGATTGCGCTTGCAGGTTGGACGCGCCGATGTCAGCGCTTTTTGATTATAACAACCAGCTACTGGCTGCTGGCTACTGGCTACTGGCTGTTAACTGCTCGCCGCTGGCTGCTCATTATTCCCTAGACGGCGCCAGAAAAATCGTGCACGGCGAGTTTTCAGTCAGCGGATGCGGCAACTGAGAACTGCTAACTGACAAACTGAACACTGCCTAGCTTGAATACGTGTCTCCCGCCGGCTGCAATGCAGGCTCGGGATGCCCTTGCTGCACTTTGCTGTGACGTCGGCTATACAGGAAATAGATGCACAGTCCAAGGGTTAACCAGATAAGAAAGACCTCCCAAGTAAGGGCGTGCAGCGAAACCATCATTAGTACCGAGATCAGCATTCCCATAATGGGCACAAAGGGCACGAGAGGCGTGCGGAATGGACGATGGAGTTCCGGTTGACGGCGGCGCAGAATCCACACGCCGGCGCAGACGATCGTGAAGGCGAAAAGCGTGCCGATGCTGGTGAGCTCGTCAAGTGTCGTAATGGGAAGGAAAGCGGCGAGGCACATGACGCAGGCGCCAATCACCATTGTCCCGATCCATGGAGTACGCAGCTTGGGATGGACTTTTCCCGCCCAAGGCCATAGAAGGCCGTCGTTGGACATCGTGAAGAAGATGCGGGTTTGCCCGAGAAGCATAACCAGCATCGTCGAAGTGAGCCCGCCGATGGCGCCTATTTTTACCAGAAGGCTGCCCCAGCGAACGCCAGTGACGTCCACGCCCAAGGCAATCGGCTCAGCCACATTCAGCTTTGCGTAAGGAACCAACCCCGTCAGAACAATGGCCACCGCAATGTAAAGAACGGTACAGATGACCAACGATCCGAGAATGCCGATCGGCATGTCGCGTTGGGGATTGCCGGCTTCCTGCGCCGCTGTGGAGACGGCGTCGAAACCAATGTAGGCGAAGAAGATTATGCCCGCGCCGCGCAAGATACCGGTCCAGCCGAACTCACCAAATGCCCCTTGATTGGGTGGAATGAAGGGATGCCAGTTCTGAGTAGCGAAACCTGGGTGGCCGCCAAGGAAGATAATGCCCAGTCCGAGAAATACAATTAATACTGAAACCTTGCAAATCACGATCGCGGTGTTAACGTTCGCTGATTCCTTGATTCCTTTCACCAGTACCGCCGTCACCGCCACAATGCCGATAAGCGCAAGCAAATCAAACCCGGAAGTGGCATGCGGCAAATTCGCAATGTCACCCATAACACTAGTTGCCGGAACCCAGCGTCCATGCGAAAGCACCATTTCCGTACCGGGAGCATGGGAGAGTGAAGCCGGCAAGGTCAGTGCGAAGTCCCCAAGCAAACTGCGTACGTAACCGCTCCAACCTACGGCAACGGTAGCGGCGCCGAATCCATATTCCAGCACCAGCGCCCAGCCTATGATCCAGGCCACAATTTCGCCGAGTGTCGTGTAGGCGTAGCTGTATGAACTGCCGGCGATGGGCATTAAAGATGCGAACTCTGCATAACAGAGACCCGCGAAGGCACAGCCTATGCCGGCGATGATGAAGGAAATAACAATCGCTGGACCTGCCGTGGTGGCGGCGACTGGTCCGGTGAGCACGAAGATGCCCGTGCCGATAATGGCGCCAATTCCAAGCGCGACCAGGCTGGTAGCGCCCAGGGTTCGTTTCAGACTGTGCTCGCCAGTGTTTTCCGCTTCCGCCATGATCACAGATAGCGGTTTCTTTGCCATTAAGCCGGGCATGAGTTCACTTCTCCTCGATTGCGAATTTCACTCAACCTGCAGCTTGCTCTCAGCCTTTGGAGCGTTGCGCGCCCAGAACAGATAAACCGGAATTCCGAGCAGCACAATGATCAGCCCCGGCCAGGTGTACTGTGGCTTGTAGCGCAACAGCACGACGTCAATAAACACAGCCAGAATGATGTAAAGCGCGGGCAGCACAGGATACCCTATCGCGCGATAAGGACGAGGAACATCGGGACGAGTGCGGCGCAAAACGAACAATCCGCCGATGGTCAGAATATAGAAGATGATGACTGCGAACATCACCAGCTCCAACAACTGGTTGTACGTCCCGGAGAGGCACAGCAGGCACGTCCAGATCGCCTGCACTACGAGCGAAACTGCGGGAGTCTTGTACTTCGGATGAATCTTTCCTGTGGCACGAAAGAACAAGCCGTCCTGCGACATCGCGTAGTAGATACGCGCACCGGCGAGAATCAGACCATTGGCGCAGCCAAACGTCGAGATCAGGATCGCGATCGCCATCAGTGCGGCTCCCGAACCGCCAAAAATCTGCTGCATGACCGCGGTCGCTACTCGATCGTCGGCGGCGTACTGAATGCCGCGGCTCAGGATACTCGCCCCGTGTGGATCGCCCCGCAGCGGCAGCACCATCAGATAGACAAAATTCGCGGCTATATAAAGAAGAGTGACGATTCCCGTTCCGAGCGCTAAGGATAGGGGCAGATTGCGCCGGGGATTCTGCACTTCGGCGGCGGTAAAGGTCACGTTGTTCCATGCGTCCGATGAGAACAGCGAGCCGACCTGTGCGACCGCTACAACGGTGAGCATTCCCACGAGAGCGATTGGTCCACCGACTCCGACCTGAACTGGATGCAGAGTGCTGAAAGAAGCGTTCTGCCAGAAGTGCCCAAAGTTCTGGCTGATTGCCTGCGCGTTCCGGCCAAGCGCGGCGCCGAGCAACACTAGTCCAAACAGCGCGGCAGTCTTCGAGAAAGTGAAGATGTTCTGCACCAACACCCCGGTGCGCAGTCCGCGAACGTTGAGGAAGGTCAGCAAAATCACAACAGCGATGGCGACGAGGTTCTGGAGGTTCAGACCGACGTCCATGTTGCCTAGCAGCAGAGGGCCTACTTGCCATTTTGGGACATGGCCGATGTGCCACAGCCACTTGTCGGCGGAGATCGCGGGAAAGAGCACGCCCAGAAACTTTCCGAAAGCTACTCCCACCGCAGCAATGGTGCCGGTCTGAATAACGAGGAACATTGACCAGCCATAAAGAAACCCCCAAAGGGGCCCAAGCGATTCCCGGAGAAAGACGTACTGGCCGCCGGCCGTTGGCATCATCGCGGCAAGTTCTCCGTACGTAAGCGCTCCCACCACGGTCATGAATCCTGTTACCACCCATGCCAGGATCAGCAGTGCAGGGGAATCGACCAGGCGAGCAATCTCGGCAGAAACGATGAAGATGCCGGAGCCGATCATCGATCCGATAACTAACGTGGTGGCGCTGGTGAGGTTAATGCCCTTTACCAGCTCAGTCGACTCAGCTACCGGGACGCGGACCTGGGTTTCGGTGGTCACTGCCTGATAGTTTTACCTCATTTGTTCAAGGAATTGTGCGGTTCTTTCGCGGGGAGCATCAAGAATAGCCGTTATTACCGCCACAGAGTCCGCTCCCGCCTCGATGACTGAGCGGCAGTTCTCAACTGTGATTCCCCCGATCGCAACCAATGGCTTACTCGTAAACGCGCGTAGCTGCCTAATTGCGTCTAACCCGATAATGGGATCGGGGTTGTCCTTGGAATGGGTTGGAAACACGGGCCCGATGGCGAAGTAGTCGGCACTCGTTCTTACGGCTTCTTCGAGCTGCTGTCGGTTGTGGGTCGAAAT
>JAFAUE010000411.1 GCA_019243475.1 Acidobacteriota bacterium
TACGGGATACCCGACTTGCTTGGCCCATTCCAGCGCCTCGTCTTCACTCTGAATCACGCCTTCTGAGCCGGGCAGTATCGCTACGCCTGCTTTCTTCATGGCAACGCGCGCCTTCTCTTTTTCTCCCATCAATCGCGTGATCTCCGGTGGCGGACCGATGAACTTGATGCCCGATGTCTCGCATACCTCTGCGAAGTTCGCGTTCTCACTTAGAAGTCCGTAGCCGGGGTGAATGGCTTCGACGTTGGCAATTTCCGCAGCGCTGATCACAGCGGGGATGTTGAGATAGCTCTCTGCCGAGCGCGGCGGGCCGATGCAGATCGCCTCGTCGGCAAAACGAACAGGCAAGGAATTGCGGTCGGCCTCACTGTAAACCGCGACTGTGCGGATCCCGAGCTCCTTGCACGCGCAAATCACGCGCAAGGCAATCTCACCACGGTTGGCTATGAGGACCTTATTGAACATGGAAGTGGAACGGTGAACAACGATGGCTGAGATATTTCCTAATTTGGCAATCCTACAAGCCCGTAACTTTGCCGACCGTGAGAGTTCCTACCAATTGCAAATTACCCAATTACAGAATTGTGCAACCTGGATTCACTGCCTTGGCCGGACACTGAACAGCCCCTGGCCATATTCCACTGGCTGCCCGTTGTTTACTAATCGCTTGACCACCTCGCCGCTGACGTCCGCCTCAATTTCATTCATGAGCTTCATAGCTTCAATGATGCAGAGCACCTGGCCGGTCTCCACCGTGTCGCCCGGCTTAACGAATGGCGGTGATCCAGGTGAGGGCGATTCGTAGAACGTCCCCACGATTGGGGACTTCACAATGTGCAGCCCTTCATCTGCCGCAGCCCCGGGGCGCGTAGCGGAGGCCGACGGCACGGCAGATTCAGCTTGAGACGGAACAGGTGCAGGCAAATGGGTTGGCGGTGGAGCGACTGGCATAGGCGGCAATGGCTGCGCCACCACACCGCGCTTGATGCGCACTTTTACATCGTTGCGCTCCAACTCGAATTCCGCGATGTCCTGCTCTTTCAGGAACTCGATCAGCTCTTTGAGCTCTTTTTGATTCATTTAGGTTTCGACGTCAGCAGGTTACGAGTTCCTTTGGAGTTGGCGTGAGCACTTCGCATCCGTTGGCTGTGACTAGAACCATATCTTCAATTCGCACTCCACCGCTGCCGGGAATGTAAGCGCCTGGCTCTATGGTCACGACCATTCCCTTTTCCAGCACTGTTGTCTGGCCCTTAGCCAGGCGCGGAGCTTCGTGGATCTCCAGTCCAACGCCATGTCCCAACGAATGCGTAAAGTACTGATCGAGCTTATGACGCGCAAGCACCTCGCGCGCGGCGCGATCCACCTGGCCTGCCTGCACACCGGCGCGGACAGCCGAAATTCCCGCCAACTGCGCCGCCAGAACAGCAGAATAAAGATCGCGGGCATTCTTGCTCATCCGACCCGCGTGTACAGTGCGCGTCATGTCTGAGCAATAACCGCCGAGTATAACACCGTAATCGAGGACTACGAATCCGCTACCCACACGCTTGTGCGTCGGACGCGCATGCGGCATCGCCGAGTGCGGACCAGCAGCGACTATCGTCTCGAAACTCATCTTTTCAGCGCCTGCACGTCGCGCAAAATGTTCTAACTCCGCTGCAATCTCATTTTCTGTCGCGCGAGAATCCATTGCATCGATAACCGCGGGAAAAATTCCCGACGCCAGCTGCACCGCTTTCCGAATCGCGGAGATCTCCTCATGGTCCTTCCTCATTCGGAACTTTTCTACCAGATCGGCGGTGGAGACCAGCCGAAATCGAGCCTTCGATTTCGAACCGCCAATCTCTGCCTGTACTCGCTTCTGCATCGCCAACGTTAAATGCTCACCTTCGACTCCGAGCTGCACGCGTCTGTTGGTCTGCCTGAACCGCGAGGCGATCCAGCGCGCTGCCTGAGCGAGCGGCGCTGAAGCATCGACAATGATCTGTGCGCTCTTTACTTGCTGCCGGGCCTGCTCGGTGTAACGACCATCGGTAAAGAAAGCCCATTCCCCTCTCGCGAATGCCAGCACTCCCGAGCTTCCAGTGAATCCACAGAGGTAGCGGACATTAGGCAGGTGCGTGATCAGCAGGGCATCGAGGCGCGGTTCGTCGAGCGCTTGCGCAATGTTCTTTTGCCGCGATGAATAGTTCATGAACGGTGGCGCAGAAAAAACTTCGGGCCTCCAGTACTACTGTACCGGAGGCCCGGAACGGCCGGTTAGCCGCTTAACTTAGGATTGAATGACTCTTGGCGTGATGAAGAAGATCAGCTCCTGGGTTGTGGTGCTGACCGTCTTGTGCTTGAACAACGTTCCCAAGAGCGGAACGTCTCCCAGGAATGGAACCTGGTCCTTTGTGATGTTGTCGTTGGTCTGGATGACGCCGCCGATCACAACGGTGCCGCCGTCCGCCACCAGCACCTGAGTTGTTGCCTGTTGCGTAATCAGCTCAGGGTTGCCCTGCACGTTGACCGCGAAGTTCGGCGTGGTGTTCTCCACGTCCACGTTAAGGAAGATCGTGCCTTCCGCCGTAATTTGTGGTTGTACCTGCAGCCGGAGGAACGCATCAACATAGGTTGTTGTCGGAGGACCGCCCAACTGCGCGGCAGTGACCACGGGTATGCGGACGCCCTGTCGGACGATCGCAAGGATGTTGTTCTGCGTTACCACTCGCGGACGAGAAAGGATTTTCAGCAGGCCTCTGCTCTCAGCCGCGGTAAGAATCACGTCGAGGCGATAGTTGGAACTGATTCTCGACAGCGAAAGACCCGAAGTGGGACCGACGACGCCGAGGTTTGAGAACAATGGAATGGAGGCAGCCGTAGTGCTCTGCACTGCGGGTGGCACCGCCGGAGCCTGAGGCGTGACTCCAGGAATCGTAAAGTACGGCGGCGGCTGGGTATATCCATATTGCAGCGGGCTGTTGCCGACTGCACCCGCGCCCCCTGCTGTGAAGCCGCGGTTGTTCGCTCCGACACCGAATCCAATCTGGGAACCAAGGTCACGCGCGAAACTGCGAGTCGCAGCAACTACGCGGGCCTCGATTTCCACCTGTGGCGTCTTACGGTCGAGTTCTTTCAATAGGCGGTCAAGCCCAGGAATGACCGAGGGAATGTCCTGAACGATGATCGAGTTTGTTCGGTCATCGGCGATGATGTCACCGCGCTTGGAGAGAAACGCCTTCAGCGTGGGCACGACGTTCTTTGCCGTCGCATAGCTCAGGTATCTGGTGACGGTCACGCGGTCCACTGCGAGCGCTTGTGCTTCCTGCGTCGCCCGGAGAGCGTCCGCTTCCTTGCGCAGCGTCTCAGGCAGTGCAATGCGCAGGACATTGCCGCTGAGCTGGCACTGCAGACCGTTGTTCTGCAACACGATGGCGAGGGCCTGGTCCCACGGAACGTCGTCGAGAACGATCGTAAGCGTTCCCGCCACGCCAGGATCGAGCACCACATTCAATCCGCTGATTTCGTGAATCAAGCGGAAGAAGTCTTTAAGATCGACATCCTTCAGGTTCACCGAAATTGGTTCGCCGGTATAGCGCCCTGTGTTGCAATTCGACGTTGAAGCTGCTGCAGCTACAGCGGCGCTCGTACTACCCTGGGTCGCCGCCTGCATCATTGCCGATTTCAGCGCTTCAGGCTTCATTGCAGCTGCCGCCGGCATCGTGCTCACGGGAATTTCTACCGCCGGCGCCGCGCCGAGAACCTTCGCCGCGTCAGCTGCCTTCTCTGACGCACTCTTCTGCGAAGGAGCATCCTTCGATGCGCTTACTACGTGGTACTCAGGCTGCAGAACTACATAGTCCTGGGCTACCGGTCTTGCGGTAGATGCGCTGGCGCCTTCGGTTGCAGCCTTCGCGGTCGCGACAGAAGCCGGGATGGTGGAATGAGATAGTCCCAATTCGGGCTTCTCTACTCTCGCCAATGCTGTGCCATTCGCAGGAGCTGATTTGCTCGCCGGCATTGCAGCGGGACGCAGCTTCACGATGAGTTTGTCTTCTGCGCTAGCCAGCAGGAAATCATGCGGCGCTTTAAGGTCGAGAACCACACGGGTAGTGGGAGGGTCAGACCGATACTGCGCCATGCGCACCATGTTCAAGTCTGCGGCATGCACTGGAATATCGTGCGGGCGCGAGTCGGGCACTGCGTTAGGCAGATCGATCACCAGCCGATCGGGCGACGTAAGAGTAAGTGTTTTCGGACTAAGGAGACCGCTGGCACGAATTTCCACTTCGGTTCCATCGTGTCCCCGGACAACCGAAATTCCCCGCACCTGAATGATGGAGCCGCCGATGGCGCTCTTAGCCGGCGAGCTGAGGGAAGCGGTCTGGAACACCGCAGCCGCTGGGCGCGCGGAAATCGTTGCAGCGACCGGAACTGCGCCGCCGCCGCCCCCTGCATTTACGGCAATTACCACGCCGTTATCTTCATTCGTCAGTTGGACGCTGGCATGCGCGTCCAGCGTCAATTCCACTCGAGCAATGTCGCTTCCGTTGGCCGCTTTGTAGGAGTGCACCTGATACGAGGTGACGCCGGGCACGCTCACGCTGTGCGCGTTGGAGTCCAGTGTGCCAATCGTTGCGCCGGGGAAGTCGACCAGCAGGAGGTTCTCAACCGGTCGGTACTCGTTGTGAGTCAACGCGCCGTTCGCATGAATCGTGACGGTAGTAGCGCCAGCCTTGCTCTGCACATTGACGCCCGTCAGCTGCGAATCGGCGCTGGCCACGGCGGCGAACAGGGGAACCGCCAGACCTGCACTCAGAAGTTGCTTCAGCCTCATCTCGACTCTCCTCACGGTCCGGCATTGCTGCCATGACTCGCGCGGCGCGCAGGCTCTGCTCATCTGTACTGCCGATAGCGGAAATCCTACTGCCGCTTTGAATTTGCCCACTGCTTCCGCGCGCTTACTGCGGCGCAGTTACTGCTAACCCAGGACTCGGCCCGAAATGAACCCCGCCTTGTCGGCGGCCTTGCAACTGCTCTGATGCTGCGCGCTACTCAGCAGCGCGCAAGCTATGTACTAATTTGGTTCGGCTCCGGAGCCCATATTGGGACATAGGAGCACTCTTACACACTTGATGCTCTCCCGCGTACTAAACTGCGGGGGCGGAAACCTTCTTGACAACCTCTTTCGATACTGGTCTTCCGAGAATGTCGCTGCTGTCCTGGCGGAAGGTCACGCTGTCGCCGGTGATCTTCACCACCGCGCCATCGAACAACGAATCGTTCTCGTGCAGGTAGTAGGACCGCTTCGCGGCGTTCTCGACCATCGCGATATTTCCCTCTTTGGTCTGCACAATGCCGCGCAGCAGAATCTGCTGGACAACCAGACAATGCTTTCCGGTGGAACAGTTCGCCGCCGGTCCGCGCATCGCCGCCGCAGCAATCGGGCTGAGGAAGGGATCGCGCTTTCCCGGACTGGGAAGCTTTGGAGCGGTCGTCTGCGCAACTGCGGGAGCCGGAGCCGCCGGCTTTGCCGCTTCGACAGGCTTCGCTGCCGGCTTTGCCGGAACTTTCGCCGCGACGCTCTTAGCAGGCTGCTTTTTCGGCGCAGTCTTGGCTTGAACAGCAGGCTTCTTTGCGGCTGCAGGAACAGCTTTTGCCTGCACCGGTGCGGCTTGCTTCGCCGCAGGCGTGTTCGGCTTAGCAGCCGTGTTCGTCTTGGCAGGCGTCGTCTGCTTTGCAGAGGCAACAGCCGGCTTCGCATTTGCCGCCGGAGTCCCCGGTTTTGCCGCCGGAACAGCAGACTTGGCTACCGTTCCTTGTGGCTTCGCCGCAGCAACCGGCGCTTGCTTTGCCGTTGCGGCTTGAGGTTTTGCCGCAGGCTGAGCAGCCACCGTTTTGTCCTTGGGCTTGAACGGGTTCTTCAGGACTTTCTTGACCGCGTCCATTCCGCTTTGGACCTTGGAGGGCTGTGACTGTTGCTGGGGCTGTGGCTGCACCGTCTGCGAAGCTGGAGCCGTTTGGCTCACGGCAACGCCGGCGAGCAATGCTGCGCTAAGAATTTGAGCTGTGAATCTCATCGCTTTTTCCTTCAACCTATTGGCTACTTCGCTGCTGGCGTACCAGGCTTAGCCGGCGCGGCTGCTGCCGGACCTCCGCCTGCGCCGAAGAATGTCTTTGCCGTGCAGGCGACAACAATCGTTTCGCCAGGCGCGTAATCGTATCTGCGCTTGGCCACGGACTGCGCCTTGGAACCGATGCCCGACATCTTTAGTCCGTCGATGTTCACAATTCGCTCCATGGTGCCGACCTTCTCGAAGAAGTTCAGCATGGCGAAATAGGGACCATCAAGTTCCATATCGAACGGCATCTCGCTGTAGTACTGCTTGGCGCTAACCGGCTTCGAAACGAACGAACGGATCTCGATCCCCGCTCCCTGCGCGCTGGACTGCATGTCACGGATAAACTGATCCGCGCTCTTCTCGTCGGGGACGATCTCTTTCTGGCGCTGCATCTGCCGCTGCAGTGAATCGATCTGCAGCTCGATGTTCTTCAGTTGTCCTTCATACGGCCGAAGCGCGTTGTTGTCTGCCTCAAGCGCCTTCAGCTTTTCACGCTGAGCGTCATTCGCCACGCGCATCGCTGCCAGTCCCGGAACGGGACCGTACCATGCGCCTGCGAAGACAACCGCGCCGATGACGACGATGATCGCCGCCCGGATAACCAATGGAAATTCGTTAAATTTGCCCATACTAGTGCTCCGTCCTGCTTACGACTTCTTGGCGCTGGGACTGCCGGCGGGCGCCACCGCTGCTGGTGCAGCCTGCTTTTCACAGGTCAGCGTGAAATTGAATGCCTGGATCTTTTTCTCCTGCTCGTCCTGATACGTCTCCTTGATTTCGACTGACTTGAAGTAGCCCGTCTTCATCAGGTTCGTCATCAGATTGGCCACGGCATTGGTGCTTAGCGCGGTGCCGTCAACGTTGACGTTGGCGCCGCCGTCGCTCATCGCATTTAGCCAAACTTCATCCGTGTTGTTGACCGTGCTGCTGACCATCGTAAGCAGCTCAACCGGTCCTGCCTGGCTCGAGCGCAGAGAGTCGATCACCTTCACACGCGCTTCGTATTCGTCCTTGATCTTTTGCCGCTGCTCGAAACGCAGCTTGGTTTGCGCGAGCGACTGCGATTCGCGCTGCGCAGCGTCCATGCGGGTCTTGATGTTGGCTGCGTCGGCGTTGAGCTGGTTCTGGTACCACCAGATTCCACCGAAGCTGGCTGCCAACACCACGATCGCCACCAGCACATTTGCGGAATTAGGCGAACCAGTGCTCTCGAATTCAGGAGCTACGGCGCCTGCTCCGCCGCGCTTGCTTTTCTGCTTGGGTTTGCCAGAAAGGTTAATGCGAATCATAGGTTCTCAAAGCTCCTGAGTGCCAGGCCGACCGCAACTGCGAGCTGCCCTGCGTTGTTGTGGACCAAATCTGCATCCGGACCGGAGATGTTGGCCTGAATGCGCTGGAACGGATTCAAAATCTCAACCGGGATCGAGAATTCCTGGCGCAGCGCCTCGGTCAATCCGGGGATCGCCGACGAACCGCCGGCCAAAAAGATTTTTTCAATGTGCTGTCCTGCGGCGGTGGCGCGGAAGAAGTCAAACGTCTTCTGAATTTCGAGGACGATGATTTCCGTCACCTGCTGCAGGATCGGCAGCTTGGAGTCTTCGCTTACGGTCCCGACCTTTTCGCCCAGCTTGAAAGATTCAGCATCGTCGAAGCTGAGATCGAGTTCCTTCTGCAGCGAGTCGGTGTATTGATTTCCGCCCACGCTCACGTCGCGGGTAAACAGCGGCGTGTTGCCTTTGACGATGTTGATGTTCATCACGCTGGCTCCGATATTGAGCAGCGCAACGGTGGAAGTGGGGGAGGGCTCGTAGTTGTACTCGTAGCAGTTCTGCAGCGCGAAGGCGTCGATGTCGACCACTTCGGGAATCTTCCCGGCGAGCGACAGCACGTTGGTGTAGTTAAGGATCTTGTCTTTCTTCACCGCGGCGAGCAGCACGTCCATGTGCGGCTCATTGGGATCGTCCGTGAGCACCTGGTAATCCAGGTTCACGTCGTTCATGTCGAACGGAATGTACTGCGCCGCTTCGGTCTGCAGAAGGTCGGGAACTTCCTGTTCCGGAACCGTCTGCATGGAAATCTTCTTCACGATGACGGAGTGTCCGCTGACCGCGGTCGCGACCATCTTCGAGCCGAACTTGTGCTCGCTGAAGAGTTTCGAGATGGCGCCGGAGACGCTGCCCGAGTCCACGATCATGGAATCGACCACGATGTCCGACCCCAGGCGTTCGATCCCAAGATGGGAAACGTGGATGTCGCCCTTTACCTTCTTGAGCTCGACAGCCTTGATGCTGCTGGAGCCGATGTCCAGTCCAACGATTGATTTGCTTGATCCGAATCCAAACATGCTTGGCCTCGCTTATTGACCGCCGGCGGCGGCCCGTGCCGCGCGCGGCTTCTTCTTCGTGCTTTTCGCTTCCCCAACCGAGCTCTTCTGCTCCATCCAGGTGTCCAGAATGGTCTTCTTGAACTTCCAGCGGTTGCCTAGCTTGAAGGCTGGGATCTTCTCTTCGTAAACGTATTTGTAGAGCGTGTCGGGACTAACGCCGAGGTACTGCGAAGCCTGGCGGATGTTCATCACTTCACGCGAATCTGCGCCCATAGCTGCTTAAACCTTTCCACGAAAATGCTTCCCAATCGGAAATCCGCGCCGCACCGTGCCTTGCGCAGACGGCGCCCGCCACAGCGGGTCGGCCGGGGCCTCAAGAGAGGACAATCCTCTGCTTTCTCGGGGGGAAACTTAAGGTAGGCGTGTTATACCCCGGTTAGCACCCGGTGTGTCAAGGGAGAGTTCCCGGTTTCTTCCGGTTTCTTCCGGTTTTTTTAGGATTTTTGGACATGTACCTTCGTGCTAGCGCCGATAAGCAGGGGCTTGTGACCGAAGTAATCGCAATCCATTGTGGTGTTGACGCAAATTGGACGAAATTTCGACTGAGACCTTCGTAAGTTCACCGTAGCCGGCCACAAGGGAATGTCCTAGGGCTAGAAGAAAGCCAGCCCGTGTGCATCGTAGATGCCCCCGCGAACAGGGGGATCGAGTAGAAAAAGAGGCGGTTACTGAGTTCTCGAAATCGTCCTCAGACGCGAGGGATTGCTATGAGGCCGCCTGTTTTGACCCTCACCTCCGCCAGGGACACGCGACAACATACTCCGGCGTAGCAGTCGAGTAGTCCCGGACCGCTCGCACGAGACGACGGCGAACGAGAACTCCGAGCGCATTCTGAACCGTGCGCCGCGACAGGCCCGTCGCGGCGGCGATCCGGCCATGGCTGGTACGGGTGCTGCGACGCTCGGCTCCCCGCGTCTCCGCCCAGAGATGCAGGTAAACCAGAAATGCGGCGGGTCGTCGGTCATGGCCCGCCAGGTCGCGCATGAGCACGTTTACCACGTAGTGATCGAGACGCAGGTAGGTTCGCATGCGCATATTTTGCTATAGCAGAGACTATGCAAAGTAGTTGTTTCCTTGCCTACGCGACAGTAAAGTGCATCTCGCAGTTTGCGAGGCTTCCAATGATCAAAGCAATGAAGTTCGCCTGCATTCCGGTGAAGGACCAGCAGCGGGCGCTGGAGTTCTATACGCGAAAGCTTGGGTTTCAGGTCACGACCGATCAGCCTATGGGACCCGGCCAGCGCTGGATCGAACTCGGACTGAACGGAGGCTCCGGAGTGGTGCTGTTCACGCCGGAGGGCCACGAAGACCGAATTGGCACCTTCAGCGGCATCTCCTTCGTGTGCGACGACGTCGAGAAAACGCACAGCGAGCTGGTTAAGCGCGGCGTCGAATTTGCTCAGGCTCCGAAGAAGGAGCCGTGGGGCACATCGGCCATCTTCAAGGACAGCGACGGAAACACCTTCGTTCTTTCCTCGAAGTAGCTTGGACCTACTCCGCGAAAACGGATCATCAGCCCACCGGTACCATGTCCTGCAGGCGCTTAGGCTCTTCGCCCAGCCAGTCGGGATTGGTTGCCGTGGAATCGAAGATCGACGTCGTCTTGAACAATTCGAACTCGCCCTTCGAGGCCGCATGGGCGGTCTTTTTTAAAAGTGCGCTGCGCTGAGCGTCGGTCAATGGACGGAAAGTGGAGGCGGCCTCGAACGCTTGCTCGAGGATCTCCATGCTGTCGATGCCGGTGATGACGACTGAAGTCGGCAGGCTCATCGCGTAGTGCAGGCACTCAATCGGCGTGACCGTGTGGGACCTCAATATCTGGCCATTCGCCATCGATTTCATGCCCAGCACAGCGGTATTCAACTTCACCAGTTCCGGCACCACCATATGGGCGAAGCTGCGGAAATGCGCATCCATCTCGTTCAGAGGCATCTGTGCTGCGTCGAACGTAAAGCCGTTTTGCTGGGCCACTTCGAGCATGTAGAGATGAA
>JAFAUE010000483.1 GCA_019243475.1 Acidobacteriota bacterium
AGGAAGCAAACCCTTTTGCATTTACTGTAAGGTGATAGGGATTGAAGGGAACATTTGAAATGGTGAAGTTTCCCGAGGCGTCCGTGGTTGCACTGCCCGAGAATTGGCTGACTGGGTTGTGAATCTCCACCACAGCTCCCGGAACCACCGCGCCGGTTTGATCCAGGACCGTACCAGTGACAGAAGTTGAATTTCCGCCAGACTGTGCCGTGGCTGGCGGTGCAAGCAGAGCACTGGTGAGCAGAATTGCGAGTGTCGATGCGCCTGTTAGTAATGATTTCCGAAAACGTCTGAATGTCGCTTCAATAAATCGATACATCTCAATCCTCCCTGGCGGGCTAGGTGTCGCCAAATGCGAAGCGACCGACTGCCTCGATGAGCAGCGGTCTTAAAAAAACAGAGTTGGGGATCGAAGCTCGGCTAAGCGACAGGAGGAGGGCGGATGCAACTGGACAGCACCGAACGGGAAGCAGGAGCGGTTCGCCGAAGAAGGACTAAAACGGCTATGCAGTGATGTGGGGAGATGACTGGGTTAATGGCCAGCGCAGGTAACGCGACCGAGTGCGCAGCCATACAAAGCGCGCAATGCAGATTGCCAGCGGGCGGTGCAACGGGATGAAAATGGGCGCCCTCGGCAAGGCACGCACCGAAAAACAAGACCAGACAAAGCCAAATCAGCCACGCTCTGGGACGACATACTGAGGGAGCTGAACTGGACATTTGTCACCTTGCTAGATGAACCAGCTACTCGTAAGTTGCAACATTACCATACCCATGGTAGGTATGCACAAGATATGTCTCATACGATCCGCAACAAAGAAAAGTTGCTGAAAAGGATTCGGCGCATTCGCGGCCAGGTCGAAGCGGTCGAACGGGCGCTGGAAGCTGGGAAGGACTGCTCGGATGTCCTTCACGGAATTTCAGCGGCGCGAGGCGCACTCAATGGACTGATGGCTGAAGTATTTGAAGACCACATCCGGCACCATCTTGGGACGAATGGCACTCGCAACCGCAAAGACTTGGAAGAGGTGGTCGAAGTCATGCGGTCATATATGAAATGAGCCATCCACCCAACAGCGGTCTTTTTGTCAATCCGCCGAATGCAAAGGCGATTGTTGCTGTTCATGGAGCTATAAGTTGCGCGTCGCCAATCTTGCGTGAGTTCACTGCGCTGGAGCTTTCACTGGTCCAGAAGCAGGCACGTCAGATAGATCACGCTCATCATCAGTGCCGCAGATCCACAGACGAACAAAACGTCTCGACGAATCACCGTTACATACCTGTGGATGCCGTCGTGAATGCTTTTCTGGTCATCGAGCAGTTTTGCCGTGGCCCGACGGGCCCACAGAAATAGAAGCGCAATGGTAAGCGACGCGACAGCGACAACAAGTTTGCCCTGACGCGATGCTAGGAAGACGTCCAACATGTCCACGGAATTGGGTTCTAAATTCATCGCTTTATTTCTGGGGTATGTCTGCGCGATTCCACCACCCGCCGCCAAGCGCTTGAAACAATGCCGCCGTGTCGGCGTGGCGATTAGCGCGGGCCTGTGCGAGATTTATCAAGGCTTGCTGATAGGTTTGTTCCGCGTTCAAGAGTGCCAGATAGTTGATATAGCCGGACTGAAACTGGTAGTTAGCCATGTCGAGCGTTACGCTCGCGGCATCTTTGGCAGCAGCCGCGGTCTTTAGGCCATCGGCGTCCTGTTGTAGCGCGTTTAGGGTATCGGCAACGTTCTGGAAAGCGGTGAGGACTGTGCTGCGATATTGTTCGCTGGCTTGGACATAGGCAGCTCTGGCAGCACGTTCGCGGTGGAGCAGCGTACCGCCTTGAAAGATCGGCTGCGTGACGCCGGCGCTTGCGTCCCAGAATTCCGTTCCGGAACCAAAGATGCGGCTGAAGGCCAGTGTCATGCTGCCGATATCACCTGTTAGCGCAAAACTCGGAAATCGATTTGCACGTGCCACCCCAATCACTGCGCTGGCAGAATGCAGGTTCTCTTCGGCTTGGCGGACATCCGGGCGCTGCTCTACTAGCTTGGAGGGAAGGCTAAGCGGTATTTCCTGAGGCAGCTCGAACGCAGCGAGATCAAACTTTTCCGGCAAATCCTGATTTGGGAATTCGCCGGACAGAGCGACGAGAAGATCCCGCTGTTGAGCCAACTGTTTTAGCAGCGGCGGCAAAGTCGCGGTCACTTGCGCGAGTTGCGATTCCTGAGCTGCTACTTCGAGTCTGCTCACATAACCGTTCGTGTATTGATCACGAACGGTTTTCAGCATGTCGGTATTGATGGTGACAAGTTCTCGCGTCGCGCCGATCTGCGCACGTAGTGACGCTTCCTGGATCGCCGCGGCAACCACGTTGGAACTCAAAGTGATATGGGTAGCAGCCAGAGCGGATCGAGCTTGCTGTTCCTGTGCCTTGAGTGACTCGATTGTTCGTCGATTCAAGCCGAAAACATCTGGCACGAACGAGACTGTAACTTGAGGTGTGTAGAGGCTGTAATTCAGAGCGCCGGATGCAGTTGCCGGCGAAATGTCATTCGACGTTCTCGCTCGGGCAGCAGAAAAACCGCCCGCAACAGATGGATAATAAGCCCCTCGCTGGGCCAGCATATTCTCATGGGCGACCAGCAGCGCGGCCTGCGCCGACTTAATGGTTGGATTGGATTCAAGTGATCTTTCGACGAGTTCATTGAGTGGCTCTGAGTGGAACCATGTCCACCAATCACCCGCAATATCGCGACCTGAAAGGAACTGTTGCGCCTCGCCGCCGGTGAGACTCGGGGTGCTACTGGTTGTGGCCGGTGGAGTTGGTGAGTAGCCGCCCACGTTGGGAGCGGGGGGCTTCTTGTATTCAGGCCCAACGGCGCAACCTGCGAGGAGTGCGGATGCGATGATTGCGATAACTGCGGACCACTTCCGAATTTCAGACATAGAAATCAACGCTTGAAGGTTCCCGTTCTATTGAAATTGCTTCCGCTGAGTGTCCCATCACGGGTGGTCGATGGCATTGGACCACCGATGAGCGGCGGGTTAGGACCGCGATGCGGTCTATTGTCAAGGCGTGAAAAAGGTTGGGATATGGTTTGCCTCGGACGCGGAGCAACAGCGCGCGTCAGCGACTGATTGTGCAAACTGGAGGAAGCTGCGGTGGGCGCTCGATTCCCGCTAGAGCGCGAAGCCGACGCGAGGTGGTTGTGATGATCGAATGAGCGCTGGTCGGAAGAGGTCGCCTCCGTGGACCAAGTCCAACTAATTGCAATTAGAAGAAGCAAAAAGCTGAGTTTCATTTCGGTTCCTCCCCTGCATCGCTGCCTGTACGGTCAAGAACAATCATTAGCAGTGCGGGAACAACGAGAAGCAGCATGAGTGGTCCAATAAGCATTCCGCCGACGATTACAGTGGCCAGCGGACGCTGTACTTGGCTTCCAATGCCGGTCGAGATTGCAGCGGGAAACAACCCGATTGCCGCAGAAAGGCTCGTCATTAAGAGAGGACGCATACGAGTCGCAGCTGCATAGAACATCGCATCGCCGGTCGCATCACCGCGATGTCTGGCCTGGTAGAAGTAAGTCAGGATGAGGATGCCATTCATGACTGACACGCCGAACAAAGACACAAAACCAATAGCAGCGGAAACGCTGAAATTAAGGCCAGAGACGTACAGTGCAAATAGACCACCGGCGATGGCAAACGGCATTCCGGACAGAACGAGCAAGCAATCAGGCATTGAGTTGAAGAGGGTGTAGAGCAGACCAATGATGAGTACGAGAGTCAGCGGCACGATGACAGCAATGCGCTGCTTCGCCTCTTGCAGTTGACCGAATTCCCCGGCCCAGACCAAACGGTAGCCGCTCGGCAGCTTTATATCCTTCGCTATGCGAGTCTGTGATTCTCGGACTGTGCTGCCGAGATCACGCCCCCTCACGCTGAACTTGACCGGGAT
>JAFAUE010000201.1 GCA_019243475.1 Acidobacteriota bacterium
GGTATGAACCCCAAAGTGGGAAGGAGTTGCGAGGGGGTGTAAGTGATTGGTAGCAATAGGGGATGGCAATAGGCAATAGACAATAGGCAATAGGCCATAGGCGGGCAGGGACAATTTTGCCCCGGACGAGCAGCACGTGCAGGCGGCTCCCTATGCATATGACTGGCCCGTCAACCTCCTATGCGCCCATTGGCTATTGTCTATCGCCTACTGCCTATTGCTGCTTGTTGCTTATCGCTATCGCTTATTGCCCTTGCTTATCGCCTATCGCTTATTGCCCGGCTCATTGCCTTGTGCGTCCAGAGCTGCCGACCGGCAGCTCTGGGTCACTTCGCAAATTTCTGCTTAGCGGGTCAACCCCGCAGAAACAGGGGCCATCTCACCCAACTGCGACCGACATGGCCTGCACAGGTAATTCTTGTCTGGAGGCCGCGACAGCACACTTTCGTCGAGCAGGCAATAAAACACACCACACACTCAGAGGGAGAACTCGCATGAACAAAAATCTGTATCGGCTTGGGATGGTACTCGCGATGAGCGCTGGTTTCGCGCTTGCTCAGAGCACGTCGACCCAGTCGCCAACAACGCCCAAGACATTCCCAGACCAGAGCACAACGTCATCTGCGCAGACAGGCACGCAAAATCCGTCCACGCCAGCGCAGACTTCCGATGTGCCGTCGACCAGCAGCCAGTCCACTTCGAGCTCGGCTCCGTCGTCGACGACTCCGAGCACCAGCAGCAGCGACCAGGCTACGAGCCCTTCGAGCAGCAGCTCGAGCAGCTCGGCGATGCCGCAGTCGGACCAGACGACGCCTTCGAGCAGCTCTTCCGCTACGCAGAGCACGTCTCCGTCGACCAGCGCATCTCCATCGAGCAGCACGTCGAACTCGAGTAGCTCGGCTTCGCAGAGCACGACCCCGCAGAGCTCCTCTCCATCGAGCAGCTCTTCGAGCTCCAGCTCGCTGCCGCAGTCGGATCAGCCATCGAGCTCGAGCAGCAACTCCTCGGCTTCGCAGAGCGCGAATCCTTCGAGCAGCTCCTCCAGCTCCACCACCCCTGACCAGAGCGCTTCACCGTCCAGCAGCAGCTCCAGCAGCACCACTCCTTCGACCACTCCCGATCAGAACGCAGCCGGATCTTCCGCTACTTCACAGAGCGGCGCGTCCAGCTCCGCTTCGGGAATGCCGCAGAGCGATGCCAATGGCGGCTCTGACCTGCAGAGCAAGATTCAATCTGCCCTGCAGCAGGACAACCTCTCTGGCGTCAGCGTGAATGCTACCGACACGCAGGTCGAGCTGACCGGCACCGTGAACTCCCACAAGGAGCGCAAGGAAGCCGTCCGCCTCGCGAAGCAGAATGCTAATGGCAAGAAGGTCGTTGACCACATCCAGGTGAACAAGTCTGGAAACAGCGCGACTACCAGCCACTAAACTGAAACAGCAAAGTTAAAAAGGCGGCCTGAATGGCCGCCTTTTTCTTTTTTCCGCAAAGGCAACAAGCAGATCGTGCGCCCTTGGGGCTACAGCGTTACGCCTGATATGTTTACCAGTGCGATCGGGGATTTGCTCGCAGCGGAGGGCTTTTTTCAACCCGTGTCCTCGCACCGTAGTCGCGCTTCCATTGCTTTGCTCAAGGGTAATTGGACACCTGCGTCATAACCGTGTCCGTGCTTCGGACTGGAACGTTCGGATGGATCAGTAAAACTAGATGATCTCGATCTCAATATTCCTGTCGTTCTTTTTTGCCAATGGGCTTACGAGCTTTGCTTCGGGGGCTCCCACCGTTACCTCCCAGCCGGAGATGGTGCAGGAGCGCGCGAAGTTTCCATTGAAGCCGTGCGCGCTGGGCAGTTATACGCCGGGCGGTCTATGCGGCACTTTCCCAGTATGGGAAGACCGCAACGCAGGAACCGGCAGGAAGATCAATTTGAACATCGTAATTCTGCCCGCCACCGGCGCTTCTCACGCTGCCGACCCGGTTTTCTGGCTCGCCGGCGGACCCGGAGGTGCGGCGACGGAAGATGCTCTCGGCAACGCATCGGCTTTGTTCGACGGCGTACGCGAAGCCCGCGATTTAGTTTTCGTGGATCAGCGAGGGACCGGCGGATCCCATGGCCTGCAGTGTGACTTGAACGACGATCCAAAAGATTTGCCGAACTTTTTCGGCGCTTTATTTCCGTTGGACAAAGTGCGCGCCTGCCGCGAGCGGCTGGAGAAGAACGCTAACCTGAAGCTCTACACTACGCCGATAGCCATGGACGATCTCGACGAAGTGCGCGAGGCACTGGGTTACGGGAAAATCAATCTTGCAGGCGTTTCGTATGGAACCTTTGCCGCGCAAATTTATATGCGCCGCCATCCAACTCACCTCCGAACCGTGTTTCTGGCGGGCGTGGCCCCTCCGAACATGAAGCTGCCGCTGCTTTTTCCCCGAGCAGCGCAGCTTGCGCTGGATGAGGCCCTCAAGGATTGCGCGGCGGACCAGAATTGCCACACAGCGTTTCCGGACCTCAAGAAAGAATTCGATGCGGTGATGTCCCGATTTGACAAAGGATCAGTTCGAATGAGCCTCTTGGACACTTCGCGCAAAGAGAAAGTCCAGATCAATGTCTTACGAGAGAGTTTTGTGGAACACTTGCGGCTTGAGCTCTACAGCACCGGCACGGCACGCGTGGTTCCCTACCTGATCCATCGCGCGTTTGCCGGCGATTATGTACCGTTTGAAGCCATGGCCTTCGCGTCCAACGCCGGAGGCGGTGTTGCGCGTGGAATGTACATGACGGTGACCTGCTCGGAGACGGTGCCCTTCATCACTGCAGCCGATATTCTGCGGGAGACGCAAGGAACATTCGTCGGCGATAAGCGCATACGCGTGCACATGGAAGCATGCAAACAGTGGCCACGCGGAGACATTCCCGCTGATTACACCGAGTTGGTCAAGTCAAATCTTCCTGTGCTGATGATTTCAGGCAAGGCTGATGGTGCCACTCCACCCTGGTATGGCGAGGCCGCATTGAAGAATTTCCCTAATGGCCGACAGGTGAAAATCCCACACTACGGTCATCAGGTGGGCGGACCTTGCGTTTCCGGAATGTTCAAATCGTTTATCGAGAAAGGTTCGGCGGAGGCGGTTGACGCAAGCTGCGCGGCGGAAGTAAGGCGGCCCCCATTCGCCACGGAACTCCCAAGCCAATTTGGTCTGCGATAAACCATTTACGCGAGCAACGGTTGTTCGCCGGATCATTGTGGAGGAAGTCTTCCGCGCGACGGGAATGTTAGGCTCGACAGGTTATCAAGTCAACGCTGCTCGGAACGCGGTAGGGGTTACCTTGAAAGTCTTCGCAAAACAAAATGAGTGGCCAACCCGTACAGAATTGCGTTAAGAAACGCGGCTGTCAACAGGAATAGCCCGCTACCGATATCTCCCATTGGGGGAAGCAGTGGACCGATGATGTAAAGCGGCGTAAGAATTCGATCCACTGGTTCAGCCACCGGATCAGAAGGCTTCGTAAAGAATAACGGACGAAGCGGCATCAATGTGCCGAGAAGCGCGAGCGTAACGATTATCGCTTTGTCTTTACGACTCATGCTGCTCAAGGTAGCTCACTACTCGGAACGCCATTCGCGTGATGGGAGAAAGAGTGGTGCGCTTCGACCCCAAGAGCGTACGGAAGCGGCTGTGGTTGCAGAAATCGAGAAAGGGCCGTGAGAATTCTTGCAAGTGTTTCGCATCAGCTTGGGAATTTTCAATCCTCCGTGCGAGACAAAACACGCGCAAAACCGTAGGGGCAATGGCGGCAGCCTGACTGGCAGCAATATCCGCGCTTCCGCAGATAGTCGGCGGTAAAGACGTAAAGCCCGTTTTCGATGTAGTAATCCGCGCCTTCCTCTAGAGCATTGCCTGAAGCGGATTCGAGCTCTTTGCCGCTATCAGTCGCCATGAATGCCTGCCAGGAGTTTCATTACGGGACTGGCTTCGCCGCGTTCATCCACCAGCGCGCCATCGCGGAAGCTCACTAGATTTCCGGAAATTGCGGGCACGCGTTCACCGGGAACGATGATGCCGGCGAGGTTCAGGGGATCGGCCGCGGAAACGGTAATCGTTTCTTCGGACGGCGGAGCATTACGAATGGCGCGCAGCGATTCCACTGCCTCCGGAAGCGCAAACTGTTCGCCGATAAACGTGGAGACAAATCTGCCGCCGCGCACCTCGCCGCGATCTTCCATGCGGCGGAAGCACAGCAGCAGCTCGCGCCATTTTGGGAGAACGGACTCGCGCGCCAGCAGTTCGCGGAAGACTACGCCGTAGCGGTCGAGCAGCATGCGGCACGCAGCCTCCACGGCTGCGTTGCGATCCGTTGCAGGTTCAGGATTCAGGAGCGTCCATCTGCCGGCGCTATGGCGCGGGCGAGTCTTGCGCGCAGCATTGCCGTGATTGCGCTTGGGGGAGATTAGCGTGCGCAGATTATCGAAGCCGTCCGCAGTGACGACTCCGGCAGCGACCAATTCCCACAGCGCTGTCTCGACTTCGGCCTTTAGTCTGCCGGTGCCGCGCACGACGTCCGCAAAGAACGATGCGCCGCGCGACTGCAGATACGTGAAGACCTCGACGGCCGCGGGACTCAAGCAGCGCTGAAGCTCCTCAGGCTGTTGATGGCGCGCGGGGGGCATCCAGTCGGATTCTTCGCGCAGGAAGAACGTGACCGGTGCGACGCTGGTTGGCACAACCCGCCGCGAACCACCCGCCGTGGCTTCCAGCGTTGCCGGATGCGGAGAGAGCCTGCCCCATCCCACGGCTCCAGTCAGACAAAGCTGATCGAGCTGCGCCGGATCGTATTCGCGCAGGCGCTGGGGCAAGATCTGGCGCTCCCAGGCGTTCGCCGGAATTTCGAAGCCCTGAAGCTGGCGCACGACCTCGAGCAACCCGCGTTCGCCGCTCATCTGC
>JAFAUE010000219.1 GCA_019243475.1 Acidobacteriota bacterium
GGAAGACAATCTTTCCTGGGACTATCTTGCCGAAGCGCGAGATTTTTACGACCGTCACGCGGGTGCCGTCGATGCAAATAAGTCAAAGCCCGCCTACGAAGAACTGCTGATCGCTGAAGGCAGTGATTGGAACTGGTGGTATGGTCCCGAGCATCACTCGGCGAACGACCGCGATTTCGACGAGCTCTACCGCAGCCATTTGGCAAATGTCTATCGGCTCCTGGGGGCGAACCCTCCCGACTACCTGGAGCAGCCAATCTCCGCCGAGCTGCTGGGAAAGCTGCGCACCGTTCCCCAAAGCGCATACATTCGCCCAAGAATCGACACGCCTAACATCGGTTACTTCGACTGGCTCGGCGCCGCAACCTTCAGCGCGGACCGCCGCACCTCGGCGATGCATGGCAAGACCTTTCTTCTGGAACGCGCCTACGCGGGTATCAGCGAACGCGATTTCTATTTCAGGGTCGACTTCGCGCGAGAGCTGGCCGGAGAGCACACGATCGAGCTTCGTATCGAAGTGCTGCCGGCAAGCGTCCAGGCAACACGCAAGGCCTTCATCGCACAGTTTTGCTTGTCAGGTCGAGCGCTCAGCCGCACCGTGCTACTGCAGCCCGGGCAAGGTGACGGCAACGGACGCGGCTCGTCAGCGGACACACTGCAAGCCAGCTTTGAACGCTGGCTACGCGCGCAAATTCCCCTTTCGGCACTCAAAGCCGATCAGGGCGATACTCTGTTGTTGAGATTTACAGTTTTTCGTGAGGAGTTGCCGCTCGATTCCCTTCCCGCGCAGGGATGGATGGAGCTGCCAATCATCGCCGAGGAGCAGATGCTGGAAACCGGCGATCAGGTATGGTGAGCGTTTCGCGCAGCGCTAAAAGCTCAGGGTAAACACAGCGCGAAATAGCCCGAGGTGCGTCGGTTCGAAGCTGTCTTCCCAGATAATCATGTTGCCAATGTACGCCTGCGGCCCCCTGAGTACTAGATGACCACGGTAACGATTTCCCCGCCAACTTATTGAATCGCGCTGTAAACGCTTGATTCACCTGAACCACGCGCCTCGTCTGGGACGAAACGTTACTGGGGACCATTACTACCGTACATTGCGCCTTGGTTTTGACTCAGAGATGATGGGCCTCGGTAAACAGCTATGCATCGCATCGATCTGCGTCCGGGAACAGCGCTCTTTGTAGCTTGTCCGTCGTGTAAGAAGGAGAACCGCATCAGCGGCTCGCAGTGGACTCGCGTGGTGATGGCGTTCAACTCTCCATCGCAGTCGATTAGCAGCACATGCCCGGCGTGCAAAGCTGCGCTCTCCTGGTCGCCCTCGACCGCAAAGGTGGGGCAACTATGAGCAGCTTTGCGAGCCTCCGCACACTGGCATCGATGAAAAGGACGGCACGCAAGGCAAGAGTAGTGCTCGACCTCATCGTTCTTCTGTTCACCATCTCCTGCATTGGACTGGCGCTATACAAGAGCTTCCACTAAGAAGCTCCCGAGAATTACCGTTCCTCAGCAAGAGCAATCAATTACATCGCCTGCAGCGCACCTCTCATAAATCCCAGCGACTCTCCCATTCCGGGAAGCGGATCCTTGGCCTCGACTTCGTACTCCAGTTGAATCTCGTTCTTGTATCCCGACTGCACGAGTTCGCGCAGCAGCGCAATGATCGGCATCACTCCTGTGCCAACCGGCACTCCCTTGGCGTCGATATGATCGGATTCCAGATCTTTGAAGTGCATGCTGTAAAGACGGTCGAAGGTTTTCTTCACGTCGGAGACCAGGTCTTCGTGCATTCGGAAGGTGTGCCCGATGTCCATGCACACACCGATCTTGTGGTCGAGGCCCTTGATGGCGTCATAGACCTCAAGCGGTGATGGGAATCGCTTGTCGTTCGGCCCGTGATTATGAATCGCGGCGCGAAGATCGTAGCCGGCAATCACTTTGTTGAGCAGCGGCAGAAGATCGCGGCTCACTCCGATCACTGCAGTGTCGCATCCGAGATCGCGCACGTAATCGAAGGCCTGGCGCATCTTGCTTTCATCGTCGGTCAGATAGATCACTCCGCAGCTCGTAATCTTCAGTCCAAGGCCCTCCGCCTGTTGTCGCGCCTGCTGCCGCTGTTCGGCGGTCGAGGTCAACGGCAAGTGAATTTCCTTCAAGGACAGCGTGTGCACTCCCAGGCGCTTGATGTCCTGCAAAGTCTGGTCCAGCGGAAAACTGCGCAGCGAATACGACGCCACGCCCACGTGCAGGCCATGAAATTGTTTGTCGTCGGGACTGTCGGTTGGAATTGCGCTCAAGGGCGCGAGCGGGCCGATGGCAGTAGAAGCCGCCCCAATTGCAGCTGCCTTCAGGACAGAACGCCGGGTTAAGACCATTCATCTCCTCCGTAAAAGGCAAACATTATGGCCTATGTTTTATTGCGTGACACGCCGTTATACTAAGCGGTCGCTCGCAAATTCAGCAAAGAAGAGACCCCTCCTATGACCATGCCACGACGCGAATTCCTGAAGACCACTGGTAAGGCAGTAGCGGCTGGAGCAGCAACCCTCGCGCTCGGCGGACGCGTGCTCGGCGCCAACGACAAGGTGCGGGTTGCCATTTGCGGCGTGCGCGGGCGTGGCAACGATCACATACGCGGCTACTCCAAAGTTCCCAATGCGGAAATCGCCGCCTTGTGCGACGTGGATGAAAACGTACTGAATCAGCGTCTCGGCACGGTGCAGAATCTCGGCATGCCGAAACCCAAGGCCTACGGCGATATTCGCAAGCTGCTGGAAGACAAAGATATCGATGCTATCTCCATCGCCGCTCCCAATCACTGGCATTCGCTCATGGCCATCTGGGCCTGCCAGGCGGGCAAGGATGTTTACGTCGAGAAACCGTGTTCGCACAACTGGTTCGAAGGCCGTCAACTGGTGCGCGCGGTGAAAAAGTACAACCGCATCTGCCAGCATGGGAGCCAGTCGCGTTCCAATCCGGGAATGATCGAGGCCATCAAGAATGTTCAGACGGGGACCATCGGCGACGTTTACCTGGCGCGCGCGCTTTGCTACAAATGGCGCAATACCATCGGACACGCCGGCCCGGAACCGGTGCCTGCGGGAGTCAACTACGATCTCTGGACCGGACCTGCACCGCTCAAGCAGTTCACGCGCAATCGTTTTCACTACAACTGGCACTGGATCTGGGACACCGGCAACGGCGAAGTCGGCAACCAGGCAATCCATGAGATCGATATCGCGCGCTGGGGGCTGGGCGTGCATTTTCCCGTTTTGGTCTCGGCCACCGGCGGACACTTCATGTTCGACGACGATCAGGAGACTCCCAACGTCCTGAACGCCACCTATTACTTCGAGGACGGGAACGGCAAGCGCAAGCTGATGGAAGTGGAAGTTCGCCACTGGATCACCAACCATGAGGCGGAGATCGGCACTGGAGCTTACGGCAAATCGGAGATTCCCTCCGCGGGACTAAGCTCCGCCGCGGTTCGCAGGCCGGCACAGCAGCAGGCCCAAAACCTCGGCCCGCGCGACGCCAAGACCAACACCATCGGCAACATCTTCTATGGCTCGAACGGCTTTCTCGGCATCGATGGCTATGACGCCTACAAAACCTGGCTCACCGATCAGGTGCAGCCTGGCCCGTCGGGCAAAGCCGATGGAGATCATTTCGCCAACTTCATCGACTGTGTGCGCAGCCGGCGCGCGGAAGATATTCACTGTCCGATCGAGGAAGGACATGCTTCTACCACCCTCGTGCACCTTGCCAATGCTTCGTATCGTCTGAACCGCACGCTGCGCTTCGATCCCGAAAAGGAACAGGTGATCGACGACGAGGAAGCTAACCGCTTGCTGCGCGGCACATACCGCGCGCCGTACGTCGTGCCCGAAGAGGTATGACCAGGCGCGGCTTTCTCTGGGCCGTGATACTTGCTCCGCTGCTGGCCAGAGCATTTGAGCGCAAGAGCGGAATTAAAGTCGGAGTGTGCACGCGCGACTTTGCTGGCGCTGCGCAGTACGGCTTCGATTACATCGAGCCTTCCGCCGCAGACATCGCCGCGATGAGCGCCGATGATTTTCGCCAGTTCTCCTCCGCGTTGCTCGCGTCGCCGCTGCGCTGCGAGGCGTTTAATGGCCTGATTCGCCGGCCCGATCTCAAGGTGGTTGGCAACGAGGTTTCCACCAGCGCGTTGCGCGAGTATCTCAACAGTTGCCTGGAGCGCTGCCGCACGCTGGGCGCGAGCGTTGTGGTCTGGGGCAGCGCGGGATCGCGCAATGTTCCGGAGGGCTTTCCTCGCGATCGCGCGCAGCAGCAGATCGCCGACTTCCTTCACCTCGCCGGCGACATTGCTGCGGCTCACGACCTCGTGATCGCCATCGAGCCGCTGCGCCATCAGGAGAGCAACATCCTGAACACCGGCGCCGAGGCTCTGGAGATGGTGCGGCGCGTCAATCATCCCAAAGTGCGGATGATCATCGACTACTACCACATGCGCGAGGAGAACGAGGAGCCGAGCATTCTGGAGACGGCAAAGCGGGAGATCGTGCATCTGCACTTCGCGAATCCTCACGGCCGCCTCTGGCCGCACGATCTCGCCGAAGACGATCACTATGCCGCATTCTTCGCCGCGCTGAAGAAGTCAGGTTTTTCCGGCGGCATCTCCGTGGAGGGCAAAGGCAAGTTCGAAACCGACGGCGCCGCCGCGAGATCCTTCTTTAACCAAGCGTTGGCGTGAATCCATCGGGCGGTAGCGCTACTCTTCGCTGAGTTCGGTTCCCAATCGCGAAATCACAAAATCACGAAATCACAAAATGTTCGTTCATCGTTGACGGAAAAAATCCCGTATATCCGGCCAATACTTCCTCACGATATAGTCCGTCGAAACATGTCCGCCTCGCCGCAGCGACTTGAGTTTCACTCCAGTGCGCTCAGCAAATTTCTTCACTGAACTGTAGGGGACCGAAGGATCGTCCTGCGCGTGAAACATCATGATCTTTGCTGGATCGATTTCGCCCACCCGCGCCGCGGGATTGTAGAACTTACCTTCGTGCAGCTTTTTCCAGTTCCTGTCCGATAGGCGATAGGCATTTCCGAACGCCTCGCGAATGTACCCCGCATAGTTCGGGTTCGAAGTCTCTACCTTCTCCGCCCGCGGCAAAACCGACCAATCGACCACCGGACAATTCGCAATCACTTTGCTCACGCGCGGATCGAGCGCACAAAGAATCGCGGCTGCTCCACCAAAGCTCCCGCCGATCACGAACACCTGCTGGGCTCTAACGCGGAATCGCTTCCCAAATGCCGATTCCACAAACTCTCGATCCAGAGCCTCTACCACCTCCAGGATGTCTTCGTGCGGCGAACGCGCAAGAAATTCGCCTCCACTCTCCCACGCCCCGCGATATCGCGGGTAGAACACCCAATAGCCCTTCCCGGAAAGGAACTCGGCCAGCGGCTGCTTGCGCGGGATAGAAGGCATGCCATCGCACAGCACGACCACTCGCTCACGCCGGGAGCGGCGCGCCGGAGGAAGGAACTCGACCAGAATGTCTTTATTGACGCGGGTGCGAAACACAAAAGAAATTTTGTGATTTCGTGATTGTGTGATTTCGTGATTGTGAAAATGAACAATTAAGCCGGGAAATTTTCGAGCAGCCGGCTCTTTTTGCTCGCAAGGGTTAAACAATTACGCAATGACGACATTTGTAAATCACCAAATCGCGAAATCACGAAATCACAAAATCCTGCAACACAACCACGCGCCTCACTCGATCCCCACCAGCTCGATCTCGTAAACCAGATCTCCCGCCGGATAAAAGCCCTCGACCGGTTTTTCGCCGTAGGCCAGCGCTGCCGGAATCCAGAAGCGTGCCTTCTCTCCGACCACCATCTGCGACACGGCTTCGCGCACACCGGGCAGCGCCGTTGCCACCGTAAGCTCTACCGGATGCTTGCGAATGTACGTTGACTCGTATAAGTGCCCGTCGCCTCGCCAGCAGGCGAATTGCATCGTGATCTTGTTGGTGTTTCCCGGATGGGCCGCGCCAGTTCCATTTTGCAACACCTGGTACGCCAAGCCCGAGGGCAGACGCGTCGCGGTTGACGGCGCCTGCTTCAAGTCTGCCGGCGCCGGCGGAGCTTTGAGAATGGAGAGCAATTCGAGATCAAAAGTCAGGTCCTTGCGCGGCGGTTCCTCGTCTTCCGGACGATGCTGAATGTGATGCGGACGTCCGCGAAAGGTCATATCTTCAGGCACCCAGACGCGCCGCCTCTCGCCCACCACCATTTGCGAGAGCGCCTCGCGCACGCCTACGACTGCTTCATTCATGCACAGCAGGTCTGAATCGTTCATCGAGGTCGAAGTCGAAAACAGCGTCCCGTCGCGCTTCCAGGCAATGAAGCTCACAGTCACGCAATCGTTGGACAAAGGATGCTCGCTGCCGGTTCCCGGCTTGAGCACCTTCATGCCCAGCCCGTCTTCCGTCACCTGCGCGTCGGATCCCGGGGCAGCCACGTCGGAAGGAGCGGTGATCACTCTGCCGGTGCGCGTGACTTCGGTCTTGGTCTTTGTCTCCGGTTTTTTTACGCCCGGCGGATCATCGGCGACTGCAGCCGGCGCGGTAGACGCTGGGGGAAGATCTTCGATCTCGTCGAGCGCGCTCGCCGCGTCCATGGTCGGAACCGGTGGATACACCTGCATCTCGTAGATGTTGGCGGTTCGCGAATCGTCTTGTGCAGGCGCCGTAATGTTGAGGCGCACATACCGCGCCTCGACCGGCGCGAAGTCGTGGAAGGTGATGCTCTTGTCGTTGTCCCTGACCGTCTCGACGGTGGTAAAGTTCCGCCCATCGTCGCTCACCTGCAGGTTGAAGCTGCGAGTGTTCAGATGGAAATCCTCGCCGCCGGCGCCTGCGTGTTCCAGAACGACACGCCCAACCGCCAGCTTGCGTCCGAGATCAGCCTGCAGAAAAGGATCCGCCGCCGACGAGCACCACTTGTCCGCCAATCCTGTGAGCGCGCTTCCATTGAAGGCTTTTTCCGGCGATTGCGACTCTGAGCAAGGAGCGCTGCCCGTGGCCTGCGCCTTGAGCGCGAGGTTCTGGAAATTAGGAGTTCCTTTTCGCAGTCCGTAAACGGAGACGAACCCCGCCAGCGACGCGACATATACCTTTCCATTGACCACCACCGGCGGGCTGCCTTTGGCGAAGCTGAATGCTTCGTCATTCACTCCGGCGCTCGACCACAGCAGGCGAAGGTTCTCTGCGTCAAATGCATAGAGGAAGCCGGGAACGGCCGAGTGGTTGGCATCGCCATTGCGCGGCAGCGTCGCCCACAGAATCCCATTTCGGGAGCCATTGGCGGAGATGGTCATCATCCCGCCGGGCATGCCCGGAGGCGCGAGGATATTGCCCACGGCGATGTCCGGCGTCACGAACTGCCGCTTCGCTGCGTCCAGACGAAACGCCCGGGGAAAATCGCTCTCGCCCCAGGTATAGACGTTCCATCCGCGCGCGCTCTTCCATGCCGGATTGGAGTTGTGCATGTGATGGCTGAGCGTCGGCCGCACCGTAGGGTCGATGACCTGCACTTCCTGCGCGATCTGGATGTCGCCGGGAACATGCTTTCCCATATTGGCGACGTCCACTACGTACAGCTTGCCTTCCTTGCCTCCGACCACCATCAGTCCCGTTCCGGGAAGGAGCGTCGGGCCTTGCGTGCCGAAGTCAAGATCGAAGTCATTCAGGGTGTTGAAGTTCGAGGGTACAAAGTAATCGCGCACGCGCAGCGTTCGGGGCTCGAGCTTGATCATCGACTCGCCAAACTCGGTCACGCCGTCGTAGGTGCCGTTGCCGGTGGTGACGATCAGGTTGCCGGACGAGTCGAACGTCGGCCCGGCGCCGGACATCCAGATGCCCGCCATATTCCCATTTGGGGAAGTGTTGAAGATGCTCACCTGCGCCAGCGATTTGGCGTCGTAGGCCATCATCCAGCCGTGATAGGGACGCGTGTCGCAGAACGACGCCCACCCGACATACACCGTGCCGTTGGCATACGCCAACGCCGGCCGCTGGTTCTCCGTAACCGGATTGAACGCGACCTCGCCTGCAACCGCACCGTCTCCCTTCCCCGGCACCGTGGCTTCGATGGTTTGCGGACTGTGCGGCCGCTCATCGCCGGTGAGGATATCGAGCGCATGCAGACGCTGCGTCGTAGTGCCGTATTCGACCGTGCGGGTGACGAAGTACATCGTCTGGTCGGGCGAGATCACCGGCGTGCCGATGATGCCGATGTTGCCGACGAAGTCGCGGTAGATGCGGCACGCCTGTCCCACTTCGGTATAGCGAGTCGGACGGCCGGGGCCGTTGAAGTTGCGCTGCCATAGCGGCGCGCCGGCTTTGTCGGCGTCGAAGGCATAGACGCTGTTGTTCACCGTGGCCACGTACAGCACGTTGTGTTTGTGCCCGCCGATCGTCAGGTCGGCGGCGTAAAGCAAGCCGGCGAAGATCTCGTCGTCCACCGGCAGCATGAACAACTTGCCGAAGTGTCCCGACTTGAGACGAGCCGGGGTAAGAGTCTTTTCCGAAAGGTTGGCATTCGTCCGCTCGTTGCCATAGCTGCGGGTAAGAACCTGGAAGCGCTCGGCATGAGCAAATGGGACGAGGAGAGACGGCAGAAGCAGCAGAGAGAAAAGAAGGGTTTTATGCCGGAGAAAGTTCATGTCTTGATTAACAGTCAGATATTTAACACGAGTCGCAAGCAGCCAGTAGCCAGCAGCGAGCAGCCAGCAGCTAGTTGCTACCTGAAATACGCAGCGAAAGCAAGCAGGATGTGAATGTATGCAACGAACAACAAGTAGATGCGCAACTAGGAACGATGAAGGAGACCGGCCGCCCTCGGCCGGGTGTTGCTTTCGCTTTGTGAACCTCGCATGTCCGAAGCCAGTCTGCTCCACAGTTGCAGGCAGCGCCTTCCCAGCCCGAAGGGCGACATTCCCGTAGCCCACTGGGCGTGAGCCGTGGGTGAGGATTGTTTCTTGGTTAGAGCCCGAAGGGCGGCATTCCTGTTCGCATTCATAGCAAAGACGGTGCACCAACAAGAGGAGTCGGAACC
>JAFAUE010000479.1 GCA_019243475.1 Acidobacteriota bacterium
GGCCGCGCGTTAGGTGGCTGGTCGTTTGCACCGATCTTCACCGCGGGCAGCGGAGCGCCGCTGGCATGTCTTGACAATACGGGCGCTTCGCAGGCCTTTGGCTCCGCCGATGGAGTGGGTTATGGCGATGCCGAGAATTGTTTGCCGGCAAGCCGGTCTGGTATTTCGAACTCGGTGCATAGCGGCGTAGCTGGAGGCAACGACTCATTCGGGAACAGTGTGGCTACAGGGACAGCGGGCTCTACTGCCGGGACTGAACTCAACATGTTCGCCGACCCGGTGAAGGTTTGGAGCCAGTTCCGTCCTCCAATCCTGGGACTCGATACGCGCGCGGGTGGCGTTGGTCCTGTGCGCGGGTTGCCCTACTGGAACATGGACATGAGTGTGAGGAAGAACTTCAAGATCACGGAGCGATTCAACGCACAGTTCCAGCTTGTCGTTACCAACGTTTTCAATCATGTCGTGTTCTTTGACCCCACACTCGATATCACGAACCCGTCTTCCTGGGGAGTGCTCAGCGCGCAAGGAAATCTTCCGCGGCAGATGGAATTCGGTTTACGTTTCGGCTGGTAGGCCTTGCGGACACTTGAGACAAGGCGGCCGGCATTCTCACGGATGCCGGCTGCTTGTCTTAACAACGTATCAAAATGGAACCGACATCTTGAGGGTCGAATCAGTTCTAAAGACAATCGTTGAAAGCGCCAAACTTAGTGAGGGAGAGCCAGCGCTGGCGGCAAGTCGGACATCGCTTTTCTTTGTTTGCGCTTGAACGGCAACTCGATGATTACGGCTGTACCCTGGCCCGGTTCGCTAAACGTGTGAAAGATAGAATCCTCACCATACAGCGCCTCCAACCTCTCTTTCGTGATTTTGCGACCGAGTCCTCCTGTCCCAACTGAATTCGGGTTAAAGCCCGGCCCATTGTCACTCACCTTCAATTGCAGCTTGTGGCCATCTCGTTTTGCCGATATTGAAAGACGTCCGCCTTCAATTTTCTTCGCGATCCCATGACGGATGGCATTCTCGATCACTGGTTGGAGCAGGAGATGAGGAATCAAAGCATCCAGTGCGATTGGGTCTATCTCCTGAGTCACTTCTAAACGGTTGCCCAATCTGGTCTGCTCGATATTCAAGTACGACGAAAGGAAATCTACTTCATCTTTCAGCGTTGTCTCTGCGTCACCTCTGTTTGCCAGGGTCATGCGCAAAAGGTCGCTGAACTGGGACATCATCTTGTCGGCCTGATTCACATCGATGTGCATCAATGCCGAGATTGAATTCATTGTATTGAACAGAAAATGCGGATGAAGCTGCATCTCCAGAGTCTGCAGCTTGGCTTGGGCCAGCTGTTTGCTGAGTTCCGCCGCGCGGATCGCCGTCGCTTTGGACGTCTGGTGATAGCGGATTGCGTGGGCCACAATCACTGTTGGCATGTAAATGCTGACGATGGTGTCGGCAAAGTTATAGAAGAAAGCATTCTTGAAGACCTGAAAATCCAAGCCACCCTTCTCAAATAACCCTCGCACCCCTCCTGTGCTAAC
The DNA here is from genome assembly GCA_019243475.1 of Acidobacteriota bacterium. Classification (GTDB taxonomy): domain Bacteria; phylum Acidobacteriota; class Terriglobia; order Terriglobales; family Acidobacteriaceae; genus Gp1-AA112. The sequence continues at coordinate 1,542 of JAFAUE010000479.1, forward strand.
TCGGACCGGGTAGAGTAAGACCCGCATCACTATAAACAGCACAACGAAAACAATCCCCCCTATTACATATAGGGGAAGGCGACGGCCTAAAGTTTTTCGCGTGATTGGATAACGGTATGCAGCCAGGTACGTGAGGGGAGTTAGCACCACATAGACTGCTTCAGTCACTGCCGGAACAATCAGTTCGTGAGAAAAGATTGCGGTCATGCCTAGCGAGCGGCGCCATTGGTACATCGTCCAAGCTGCAATCACTGCGACCAGCGACCAGAAAATCAGGGAAAAAAGCCAGATGTGGAGAATTCGGTGCTCACTGCGCCGCTCCTCATCGATCTTGCTGGTTGAAGGGGTCGGCGGAATGAATGTTCTCCCTGACGCGGACTGCAAGGTGCGTCCGCATTGTTGGCACACTGGCTGCAACCCCGCGGCGCAGCTTTCACAGTAGCTGCTTCCGCAGGTGCAGATAATCGCAGGTCCCGCTAACGAAGGGACAGCGCCGCAACCTGCGCAAGCGTTGTCTATTTTCACTGCCAAACCATTCCTCCAGACGCCTGACTTGCGGCCAGCCTTGCAATATTAAAGTGACAGTTCAGCTTCGAGAAACCTTGCTCAACCGCAAGCTCCCAATCACGGGCTAATGGCGCCTTTCGAGCAATCGCGGTAACGGCCCCCGAGTGAGCCTAGCTTGCGATATGCAGACATGCGGTGGGCAGGGACAGATGCCTGATTTCCCGGGATGAATTCAGAATTTATGGGTGGATTTCGTCTTATGCCGTAAGGGAAGATTGCGGGATGAATGCTCACCAAGTAAGTATGGACGAAGTCTAGCAATGACAACGACCATGGAAGGAATACTACCCATGCTTGCCACCAATGGGGGCCATCCCAGAATCACTTTAAGGACGGTTCTCGCGGAAGACGAGCATCTGGCGCGGACAAAACTGTCGCTGCTGCTGCAGAAAGATCCGGCTATCGAGGTCGTGGCGGAATGCCGCAATGCGGAAGAAACCCGCTTGGCTTTGCGCACCCACAAACCAGACCTGCTCTTGCTGGACATCCAAATGCCCGGGGGCAGCGGATTTGACGTCCTTTCGGATCTACCGCTCGACGAGAGTCCGATGGTGATTTTCACCACCGCTTACGATCAATATGCCGTCCAGGCGTTTGAGGCCCATGCACTCGACTACCTTTTGAAACCGTACGATGAGGAGCGTCTATGCGCTTCCATCGAGCGCGCCAAGAAAGAATGGATCAAATCGAAACAAGGCGACCTGACTAATCACTTTCTTGGTTGGGCGAAGGATATTTCCCGCGTCAGCAGAGACGATCGCATTGTCATAAAGTCTCGCGGCAGAGTCATGTTCCTCAACCCTGAAGAAATTGACTGGATGGAAGCGTGCGCCAACTACATTCGTCTGCACGTGGGGAAGCAATCGTTTTTGCTGCGCGAGACCGTGGGAAGAATGGTGTTGAAGTTAGACCCAACTCGCTTCGGACGGATTCACCGGTCAATCATCGTGAACTTCTCCAAAATTCGAGAAGTGGTTCCCTGCAATAGCAGCGAGTACATCGTCACACTGCACAACGGCAAAGAGCTATCGTGCAGCCGCGGTCATCGAGCAACAATTCAGAAGCTGTTAGATAAGAAGCTATAAGTTCGTAATCCCGACGCACGTGTTTTCTCGAGTAGGCTCTGACTGTTTCGTACGCAGAGCTGATACTGGTGCCGGCTCTTGCGAGTAGCGCAAATACTCGCGCAGCTGCTAACGGCTCGCCGATTATGTTGGATCAGCGCGCTCACAGCCTTGCAATAGCCAGCTATCCTTCAATCTCCCAAAATGCGGCCTGCGTTTTTCGAACGCCGATCAATCCTCGTCTTCCCGAAACTCCCTGCTGACGAACACTGCTGTCGTCAATGCAGGGACCGTAATTGCACCGCTGCTGGCGTAGGTTGATTGCTTGACGATGCTGTCGCTCGACTGTCGCAGGACCGAATGAAGTTGGAGATTCAGGTTCTTCAACGCGTCGTTCTGGAACGTTTGCGTCTGCGTGCTGGCATTGAAGACCACCACAACAGTTTCTGCGTGAGGCCGCTGCAGTTTCATCACGATCAATCCAGGAATCTGGCTTGGCCCGGTGTTGAGGAACTGCAGGTTGGCCTGGATTTCCGCGAGTGTTCCCATCCGGAAAAGGCTGGATGAGTTGCGTATTCGCAACAGCTCCTGGAACCACTCCCGGCTGCTCGCGATTTCATTGGGGCCCGGACGGATTGCGCCATCCGCTAACAGTGGCTGCTCAATCGGCCAGTCGGGACCGTTGTCAGTTTGAATGGGCAGCCCCACTCCCCAGTTATTGGACTGGTAGGTGAACTCGAGCCGGTTGAACCAGTCGCCGGAGTTGTAGCTGTTCTTGTCCATAGACTTTGATCGCAGCAGGTCATCGCCAGCTAGGAAGAAGGGAACTCCTTGTCCGAGCGCGATCACGCTCATGGCGAGCTTCTGGCGCCGGACACGCTGATCGAGAGAATCCGCGAGTGGCGACTTCAGTTGCACAGCATCGAACAGCGTCTGGTTGTCATGTACGGAGGCGTAGTTGATCGACTCTATGGGAGTGGCGCCATAGCCCGTGGGCTGGCCTTGATAATCGACTTGCGCTCCGGTCACGGTATTCCCGTTGCTGTCGGTGAACTGGAAATCGCGCAAGTTGCCGGCAAGTCCAACGCGAACCCAATCCGTTTCATGCAGGAGGCGTGCCTTCTGCGCGGATTGATCTCCGATTGAGAAGTTTGGATTGGGATCGGTAAACAGCCCTGTGGCAAAGCCCTGCTCGCGCAGGTCACCGAATGGGTTGCCGCCGCGCACTCCGTCGCGAATGCGGTCATTGAACGATCCAATGCCATTGCCGTAGAGATTCACCTGCGAAGCGTTGACGAAAAACGCGTTATTTGCCACTTCGCCGAAATTGAAACCTTCGCCGTACAAATAAATCTTGCTTCCATCCACGCCGTCTTTCTGCAGGGTCAACTGGCGCAGAGCCTGCTGAATGCGCTGCATCGTCGGCACGGAGTGGAAGCTCATGATGTCGAAGCGGAAGCCGTCGATCTTGTACTGCTTCGCCCAGGTGACCAGGGCGTCGATCATCAACTTCTCCATCATGCGATGTTCGCTGGCCGTGTCTGGACAGCAACTGCCGCTGAAGATTTGTCCGTCGGCATTGAGGCGGTAGTAGTAATTGGGAACGATCTGGTCGAAGACCGACTTCGGATCCTGCCCTGCCGCGCTGGTGTGATTGAACACCTGGTCGAGAATTACCCGCAGCCCGGCCCGGTGCAGCCCCATTACCATCGCGCGGTATTCTCGGATGCGATCATCCGCATTCACCGCATAACTTCCCTCCGGGGCGAGGAAGTGCCAGGGATCGTATCCCCAATTGAAACCGTCCTGGTCCTTCACGTTCTGCACCGCGGCCTGCTGCTCGGTGGAATCCGGTGCGA